>PWZC01000107.1 GCA_003567615.1 Gemmatimonadota bacterium
CTCCTGGAGTATACCTCGGACGAGTTCGACCGGGTGGTGGATGTAAACCTCCGGGGAAGCTTCCATCTTCTCCGCTCCGCCGCCCGGCGCATGGAAGAGGGAGGAAGCATCGTGCTCTTCTCGTCCATCCGGGCACAGGTGGTGGAGCCCGGGCAGGGCGTCTACGCCGCCACCAAGGCTGGGGTGATCCAGTTGGCCCGAACGGCGGCGGCGGAGCTGTCGGGGAGGGGAATCCGGGTGAACGCCATCTGCCCCGGCGTGGTGGAGACCCCCCTCACCGCACCCATCAAGGCCCATCCGGACTGGTACGACGCCTATGCGGCCCGGAATGCCATGAGGCGATGGGGGCGACCGGATGAGCTGGCGGGGCCGGTGGTCTTCCTCCTCTCGGAGGCCGCCTCCTACGTCACCGGCACCGCCCTCTTCGTGGATGGTGGATGGACCGCCGTGGATGGCCGCTTCCAGCCGCCGGGGATGGATTCCCGGTGAGCCCGCACCGGATTGCCGTTCTCGCCGGCGACGGGATCGGCCCCGAGGTGGTGGAGGCCGCCCTCCCGGTCCTGGAGGCGGCGGCGGGGCTGGAGGGGGTCGACCTGGATTGGGTCCACTTCCCCTGGGGGTGCGACCACTGGCAGGCTACCGGGAGGATGATGCCGGAGGACGGCCTGGATCGCCTTCGCCCCTTCGATGCCATCTTCCTGGGGGCGGTGGGGCGGCCCGACGTGCCGGATCATGTGTCGGTGAGGGGGCTCATCCTCCCCATCCGCCGGGCCTTCGATCAGTACGTGAACCTACGGCCCATGGAGCTCCTCCCCGGCCTTTCGCCGGTGCTGGCTGGACGGGGTGGAGCGCCCTTCTCCCCCGAGTCCTTCCGGATGGTGTGCGTCCGGGAGAACTCGGAAGGGGAATACGTGGGGTTGGGAGGGCGCTTCGACCAGGGGACCCGGGACGAACGGGCCGAGCAGCTCTCGGTATTCACCCGCCGGGGAATCGAGCGGGTGGCGCGCTACGCCTTCCGGCTGGCGGATGGCCGCCCCCGGCGCCTCCTGGCCAGCGCCACCAAGTCCAACGCCTGGCAGCACGCCATGGTCCTCTGGGACGAGGTGGTGGAAGAGGTGGCCCGCGACTTCCCCCGGGTGTCGTGGCGGCCGTACCACGTGGATGCCCTGGCGGCGAGGATGGTCTCGCACCCCGACTCGTTGGACGTGATCCTGGCATCGAACCTCTTCGGCGACATCCTCTCGGACCTGGGGGCCGCCCTCACAGGGAGCCTGGGATTGGCGCCCGGCGCGAACCTGAACCCCGAAGGGACCCATCCTTCCATGTTCGAGCCCATCCACGGCTCGGCCCCGGATATCGCCGGTCAGGGGATTGCCAACCCCATCGGGACGATCTGGGCCGGCGCCCTCATGCTGGACCACCTGGGGGCGCAGGGGGCCGCCGGGAGAGTGGAGCGGGCGCTGCGGGCGGTGGTCGCGGATGGGACGGTCCTGACGCCGGAGCTGGGTGGCCGGGCCGGGACGATGGAGGTGGCCGAAGCGGTCAGGCTCCGATTGGCGGACGCCGGCGGGGCCCCACCACCTTCCTGAAGAAGAGGTGCCCCAGGAGGAGCACCGTGGTGGCCACGCCCACCCCTGCGAAGGTGGAGGGCACCCAGCCCAGGCTTCCCCCGGACACCTCTCCCGCCAGCCCCGCCAGCGCCCCGGCGGTGATGGCCGTGATGACCGCCCGACCGCTGATCCGGGTCCAGAAGACGGCCACGTACACCGGAACCAGGAAGGCACTGGTGAGGAGCACCGCCCGGAACCCGTACAGGAAGATGATGGTGCCCGGTGGGTTGATGGCCGCCGCGGTGGCGGTGATCCCCAGGATGACCGTGGCGATGCGGGAGACCTTCATGAGCCGGGCCTCGTCGGCCTGGGGGCGGAAGTAGCTGAAGATGTCCCGGGCCACCGTCATGCCGGTGGCGTGGAGGCGGGTGTCGGTGGTGGAGAGGATGGCGCTCATCACCGCCAGGATGATGAGGACACCCACGCCGGTGGGGACGTACTGGGTGATGAGGGTGGGGAAGGCGGCGTCGGGGTTGTCCACCGCCAGACCCGAGCCCATGAGCGCCACCGCGGTGGCACCGCCCAGGATGATGAGGGCCGAGTAGAAGATCGAAAGGATCACCCCGGCGGCGGCGATGTGGATCTTGGCCGTCTTCACATCGCGGGTGGCGGCGATGCGGATGAGCATGTCCTGCTCGGTGAGGATGGTGCCGAAGAAGGCCACGAACAGGGCCGAGATGGCCAGCACGCTCCTCGCCCCCTCCTGGGTGGGGTGCACCAGCGACGAATCCAGCGCGCCGAAGGCCTGGTTGATGCTGGAGATCCCGCCCAGGTCCACCGCCATGTAGCCCAGCGCCATGAAGACGGCGAAGACCATGAGGATCCCCTGGAGGAGATCGGTCCACGCCACGCTCACAAGTCCGCCCATGACCGTATAGAGGATGAAGACCAGGCCGATGACCCAGACCATGTACTGGTAGGGGACACCGGTGATGGCCGTCACCAGGAGCCCGGCACCCACGAGCTGCATGATCAGGTAGAGCCATCCGCTCACCAGGAGCACCGACCCCGCCACCGGGCGTGCGATCTCGAAGCCCGTGACCCGGGCGATGAGATCGGGGAAGGTGAGGACGTTCAGGCGCCGAACGAACCCCACTACGGCGTAGAGGGCCGCCATCCCCAGCATGAGCCCCAGGATCACCTCGGTCATGAGGGCGTACCCGCCCACGTACACGGCGCCGATGAACCCGATGACGCTGACGGAGCTCACGAAGTTGGCCACCAGCGACCAGGTGGCCAGGACGGGACCCATCCCCTGTCCGAACACCCAGAAGTCCATGACGTCGCGGGTGCGGGTGTAGGCCCACACACCAATGGCCAGGACGATCCCCAGATAGAGGATGAAGGCGCTGAGGTAGAAGGGGTTTACCTCACCCACGGTCCGCCTCCGCCCCGTCACCGTCGTCCGTGACGTCCGGTCGCGTTCCGGCCGTGCGCTCACCGGCCCGGCGGCGCTCCAGGGTCACCTCTTCGTCCCCATAGGGACGATCCAGGATGACATGGAAGATGACGAAGTGGATGGCGCCCAAGCTTCCGGCCACGACCGTGGCGACGAAGACCAGGAACATCTCGGTGGGCATGCCCAGGACCATGATCGGATGCTCCGTCACCGGTGGGGGGGCGGTCCCGGATCGGCTCCGTCGACTCTCTGCATCGCGGAACGCTCAGGGAACGGAAGGGACGCTGACCGTCTGAATGAAGGGGGCGAAAGTATACGGTACACATAGCCCCGGCAAGGA
>PWZC01000395.1 GCA_003567615.1 Gemmatimonadota bacterium
CCCATCGTCCCTTTGACGCCGACCTTCGACGTCACGGCGTGGAGTGGGGGCTTCTCTTCTTCCCGACGCTCTGGGTGCAAGTCGATGTCCACGCGGGTCTTGGATTGAATGACGGCCAGTCACCCTGGCTAGGGGCCGGACTTTCCATCCGGCGCTGACCCGCTTTGCCGGCCCACTAAAGCCCTTGTCATTCTTGCCGATACTCCCCTCAAAGGTCCCTGGGCCCTCGGTTCCGGAATGGGAGGGCCTCGCCACCCCCGGGGTTGACCGCGACACCGATCGAGACGGTGCCTGGCTTCCCCCTCACGACACCGGAGTCCTCCCATGCAATGGTTCCATGATCTGAAGATCCGGCCCAAGCTCCTCCTCTCCTTCGGGCTCATGGTTGCCCTTTCGGTGATCTTGGGGGGGGTGGGCTTCTTCTCCCTCAAGTCCGTGGATGAAGGCCTCGACGTGGTCGTCAACCGGGAACTGCCGGGAGCCGTGGCCGCGGTGGGTTTCCAGAACTACATCCACACCGTACAGCGGGACATCCGGACGGGTATCCTGTTGGACGGGTCGGCTGCGGCCTGGCAGGAGAGCTTCCGAAGCTCCCTCGATGCGGCACAGGAAGAACTCGCCATCGTAGGCGGTGCCATGGTGAGCGACGAGGGGATCGCCATGCACGCCGAGAGTGAGGTGCTCTATGCCCAGTGGCGGGCCATCAATGAGCGACTCTTCGAACTGGCATCCCGCGACGAGGACCAGGCCGCTCTGGAGATCCTCATGTCTCCGGAGTTGGCCTCCATCTCCGGTCAGCTTGACGAGATGGCGTACCGGATGGCGGAGTGGAAGACGGACTACGCCGCCGGGGTCGGTGCCGAAGGATTGGCGACCTCGCAGCAGGCCTCGCTCACGGTCATGGTGGTCCTGGGGGGAAGTGTCCTCTTGGGGCTGGGCATGGCATGGTGGCTGTCAGGCCTCATGGCCACCCAGATCCGTGAGTGCGGTGAGCGGGCCGAGTCCCTGCGATCGGTCTGCATCAGTGGGCTGGAAGGAGGGATCACCGCCATGTCCCGTGGGGATCTGACCCAGGATGTCATTCCCAGGACCCAACCCCTGCAGGTCCTGGGCAAGGATGAACTCGGGCAGTTGGCCGAGACGGTGAATGGGATGATCAACCAGGTGAAGGCGGCCATTGTCTCCTACGACACCTGCCGCGATCAGATCCGCGCCATGGTGGAGGACAGCGCCGGTCTGGCGCAGGCCGCCGTGGACGGTCGTCTTTCCACCCGGGCCGACGCCTCCAGGCACCACGGGGACTTCCAGAAGATCGTCCAGGGCGTCAACGACACCCTCGACGCGGTCCTCGACCCCATCGACGAGGCCGCCGCTGCCCTGGACCGGGTGGCCCAACGGGACTTCACCGTCCAGGTGGTGGGTGACTACCGCGGCGACCACGCCAAGATCAAGAACTCCCTGAACACCGCCGTCTCCGAGGTCCGCTCGGCGCTCCAGACCCTGGGCCAGTCGGCCCACGCCCTGGCCGCCTCCAGCGAAGAGCTCTCGGCGGTCTCGACCCAGATCGGGAGCAACTCCGAAGAGACCACGGCCCAGGCCGGCGTCGTCTCCGCAGCCGCTGAGCAGGTCTCCAAGAATGTCCAGACCGTCTCTACCGGAACGGAAGAGATGTCGGCCTCCATCAAGGAGATCGCCAAGAACGCCTCCGACGCCGCCCGAGTGGCCGGACAGGCCGTGACCATGGCCGACAGCACCAACGCCACGGTGGGTAAGCTCGGCGACTCCTCCGCAGAGATCGGAGAGGTGGTCAAGACCATCACCGCCATCGCCCAGCAGACCAACATCCTGGCCCTGAACGCCACCATCGAGGCAGCTCGGGCCGGCGAGGCCGGGAAGGGCTTCGCGGTGGTGGCCAACGAGGTGAAGGAGCTGGCCAAGGAAACGGCGGAGGCCACCGAAGACATCGGTCGGAAGATCGAAGCCATCCAGGTGGACAGCCAGGGAGCCGTCTCGGCCATCCAGCAGATCGGTCAGATCATCACCCAGATCAACGACATCCAGACCACCATCGCCAGCGCGGTGGAAGAGCAGACCGCCACCACCAACGAGATCGGCCGCAATGTCTCCGAGGCGGCTCAGGGAAGCACCGAGATCGCCCAGAACATCACGGGCGTGGCCGAGGCCGCAGGACAGACTTCGGCCGGTGCGCAGCAGGGTCAGCAGGCCTCCGGCGAGCTGGCCCGGATGGCGGCCGAACTCCAGACCCTGGTCGGTCAGTTCAAGTACGAGACCGATGAGGGGAGCGGACGCCGGGTCTCTTCGGGAGCCGCGGCTCCGGTTGGCGCCGGAAACGGGAAGTCGACGAACGGGCGCGGTCACACCGCCGGTACCCGTCGCTTCTGACCACCACCGGAACCTCGAGCCCCAACGCAGGAGGCGGCATGGATGAGATCGACGAGATCGTTCGGGAATTCCTGACGGAGAGCCATGAAGGGCTCGACCAGATGGAGCGCCATCTGGTCGAGCTGGAGCAGCAGCCCGATGACAAGGAGCTGCTCAAGTCAATCTTCCGGTCGATCCATACCATCAAGGGAACGTGTGGCTTCCTGGGATTCACCCGCCTGGAGTCGGTCACCCACCATGGTGAGAGCCTTCTGGCCCTCCTCCGGGATGGGCTCATGAAGCTCACTCCCGAGGTAACGAGCCTGCTTCTTCGAACCGTTGACACGGTGCGGGGGATCATGGCCACCATCGAAGCCGAGGGACATGACGGGAAGGACGATCACGCGGCCCTCATCGCAGACCTGGACGAGGCGATCCGCGAGCATGGGCGGCGGAAGGGAGAGGGGCATGGTCCCCCCGCCGACCCGGAACCATCCAAGATCGAGCCCACAGAATCGGCTCCGGTAGCGGCCGCCGCCACCTCCGATGGCGGCTCGGCCGTGACCGACAGCACGATCCGGGTTGATGTGGAACTCCTGGATCGACTCATGACCCAGGTCGGGGAACTGGTCCTGTCCCGCAACCAGATCCTCCAGTACGCCATGGACGTGAAGGATACGGCCTTCCAGGCGGCGAGCCAGCGCCTGAACCTCATCACCACCGAGCTGCAGGAAGGGGTCATGAAGACCCGCATGCAGCCCATTGGCAACATCTGGCAGAAGTTCCCACGGGTGGTTCGGGACCTCTCGGTGAGCTTCGGGAAGGAGGTCCGGATCGAGATGCTCGGTCGGGACACGGAGCTCGACAAGACCATCATCGAGGCAATCAAGGACCCGCTCACCCACCTGATCCGCAACTCGGTGGACCACGGCATCGAGTCGCCGGAAGAGCGAGAGGC
>PWZC01000411.1 GCA_003567615.1 Gemmatimonadota bacterium
CCACCATAATTCCACCGAAATCACCTGTGGAACGCCCCTTGCGAAAGGGGAGGGTCGCATCTGTAGACCCTCGCGCCAGGAGTTGTCCCATGCTGACTCGCCTACTCGGCCCCGGAACCACGGCCCCGACCCTCAAGCAGGGTCTGGACCGGACTTCCGCCGACCTTCGCGAGGTCACCCATCGACTGGCCAATGCTGCCACCCCCGGGTTCCAGGAGATCATGGATGCCCAGGGCGGGGTGGCACCGGGTGTGAACCTGGAAGAGGAGATGGTGAACCTGGCCGACGGGCAGCTCCGCTTCGAGGCAGAGGCCCAGATCCTCCAGAAGGTCTATCAGCAGATCCGCTCCAGCGTCGGGCCCGGCCGATGAGTGTCGCCGCTGATGGACCCGGTATGCGGGGACTCCTCCGGGGGCTCTCGGCTCCTGCGTCGGGACTCCAGGCCCAGAAGGCTCGGATCGACACCATTGCCCTCAACCTGGCCAATGCCGGAACCACGGCGCCTCCAGAAGATGTTCCCTTCCAGCGCCGCATCGTGGAACTGCAGGAAGGGATCCAGGCCACGGCCGCGCCGGGTCTCAGGGCCCCCACCCCTCCGGCCATCCCCGGCGACTGGGGCACCTTCGGTGTCACCGCCGTCGATCGGGCCATGGGCGAGGACGGGGTCCGGATCGCCGGGATCATGGAGGATCTGACCGAAGGCCCCCTGGTCTACGATCCTGGACATCCCCACGCCGACGACCAGGGCTACGTCCGGCTCTCCAACGTGGATCCCACCCAGGAGATGATGGAGCTCCTGGAGGCCCGCCGCCTGTTCGAAGCCAACGTCTCGGCCTTCGAGGCCATGAAGACGATCCTCCGCCGCTCCATCGACATCTGACGCCCAGGAGGCTCCTGTGTCCATCCAACCCACCTCGCTTTCCGGGATCAATCCCCTCCGTCCGGGCCCCGAATTGCGGCCCGACCGCGCCGCCATCCAGGACGGCGCGCGGCTACCCGACGCGGGACGCCCGGCCGGGGACGCGGTGGTCCGGCCCGATACGGTTCAGACCACCCAGACTCAGGGAGCCGAAAGCGCCGAGCCACCCCAGGGAGTGGACCCGCAGCTCTGGTCGCTCCTCACCGGTGAGGAGCGCAGCTACTTCGCCCGGGCCCGGGAACTCGGGCCCCTGACCTACGGCCGGCAATCTGCGGCGACCTCCCAGACGTCGATCCGCGGCGCCCGCCTCGACGTGAGGGTCTGACCCATGGATGCCATCAGCGGAGCCGGCTCCATCCACTCGCAGGCCCTGCGGGCAATCCAGCAGGCCGCCGGTGGTGGTCAGTCGCCCCAGGCAACCGAAGCGGGACCCGGCTTCGCCGACACCCTGAAGCGGGTCATGGGTGAGGCCTCCGAACTCCAGGTGGAGTCGCAGAACGCCATCGACGCCTTCGTCCGAGGTGATCCCATCGAGATCCACCAGGTCATGGCGGCAGTGGAGGAAGCGGGAATCGCGCTGGAACTCCTCATCGAGATCCGGAACCGCCTGACCGAGGCGTACCGGACCGTCATCCAGATGCAGAACTGAGGATCGACTGTGGCCATGAGAGAGATCGTCCAGCGCATCGAGGGAGAAACGGGAAACCGTGGTCTGTCCCTCATCGTGGTCGGCGTGCTCACGGTTGTCCTGATCCTCGGGGTGACCCGGTGGGCCACGGCGCCGGAGTGGGTCATGCTGGTGGGGAACGAGGATCCCAATCAGGTGGGCCAGATGGCCCAGAGTCTGGACGATGAGGGGATTCCCTACCGGCTCGAAACGCGTGGCACCGGCCTTTCTGTCCGGGAATCCGACCTCCCCCGAGCCCGGGTCACCATGGCCCGGGAAGGCGTGGCCCTGGGGGGTCGCCCCGGCTTCGAACTCTTCGACGAACCGAGCTGGGGCATGACCGACTTCACCCAGCGCATCAACTACCGACGAGCCCTGGAGGGTGAGTTGGAGCGGACCATCGGCCGCATGCGGGGGGTGGACTACGCCCAGGTCCACCTGGGCCTCCAGGAGTCCGCCCTCCTCCGGCGCTCGGGTCAGGCGGCCCACGCCTCGGTGGTGGTGGCGCTTCGGGGCGGGGCCCAGGCCGACCGTTCCCTGGTGGCGGGGATCGCCTCGCTGGTCTCCGGCAGCGTGGACGGCCTCGAGGCCGCCGACGTGCGCATCATCGACGACTCGGGCCGCCTCCTCACCGACGAGGGCTTCGCCAGTGAAGCCGACGCCCTCACCGATCGCCAGCTCCGGGTCCGCCGCGAGGTGGAGCAGCACCTGGAGCAGAAGGTGGAGGATCTCCTGGTGGCTGTGGTGGGCGAGGGAAACCTCTCGGTGCGCGTCTCGGCGGATCTGGACTTCGACCAACTGGACCGGACGACCCAGACCGTGGACGGTGAGCAGCAGGCCATCATCCAGGACGACCAGTCCGAGATCGTGCCCGGGGCCCCGGAACAGGGTGCCGCGCAGAGCGCCCGCAGCACCACCTTCGAGCCCAGCCGCAGCATCGAGACGCTGCAGCGGAGCGGAGCCCGGGTGGCCCGCCTCACCGCCGCCGTGGTGGTGGGCCATCATCTGGAGCCGGACGGGGCCGGAGCCTTCATCCAGACGCCGCGGGAGGCTCCGGAGCTGGAGAGGATCGAAGGGCTGGTGGCGCTGGCGGTGGGAATCCAGCCGGAGCGGGGTGACGCCATCACCGTCACCAACATGCCCTTCCTCCCCTTCAGCCGGCCGGCGTCACCCCCTCAGGAGCCGACGCCCACCGGGGTGCTGGACATCCTCCGTGAGTTCCACCGCCCCATCCTGGGTCTGGTGGGTCTGCTTCTGGCGGCTGGACTCGGCATGGCCATGATGCGCAAGGTGGGGAAGGCGGCGCCGGCGGGCGGTGGCCAGCTGACCGCCACCGGTCCGACTCCCAAGGCGCTGGGCGCCGGCGAGGGCGAGGACGCACCGGGCGGGACCAAGGAGCCGCCTAAGCCCAAGTCCCTCGACGTCCGCCAGGAATCGCAGGCCCTCCCACCCATGCCGGAGACACCCCGGGTGCAGGACCCCGAGCTCACGGCCCGCGTCATCCGCTCATGGATGAAGGAGGCCTGAGATGGCCCCGCCGTCCGTCCTGACCTCGGGAATTCCCGGTGAGGAGATTTCCGGTCCTCGCAAGGCCGCCATCCTCCTCATGGCCCTGGGCGACGATGTGTCGTCCAAGATCACCCGCCACCTTCCGCCGGAGGAGGTGGAAGCGCTGTCCTACGAGATCGCCCGCATGGACCGGGTGGATCCGGCGCTGGTGGAGAAGGTCCTGGAGGAATGGGAGCAGAC
>PWZC01000189.1 GCA_003567615.1 Gemmatimonadota bacterium
CCTCCCTCCACCCCGGTGACCACCAACGTCGCCTCGAAGGTGGCGCCCACCAGCGCCGGGTCCACCTCCACCCGCCACCACTCCCCCACCTGCAAGTCGGGAGGCGCAGCGAGGGAGCGGGCTGAGCTTTCGAGGGATGCCTCACCCGGGTCCGAGGCATCGGCCCCGGTGCAACCCATGAGGAGGATAGGGGCCACCAGGATGGCGGCGGCCAGGGGCGCCGTGCGAAGGACCGGACGGGGAGGGGAGGCAGAGGGCATGGATCCGACCTGGCTCATGGCCTGGCTGAAGAGGGGGGTGAGGGATGGGCCGGAGAAAGTCCGTGGTAGACGTGCTCCCGTCAAGTCGGACGCGCGGGAGTAGCCCGGCCCGGCGGCGACCTCGGACGCCCGGCGGTAGCGCCGCCCTCTCCCGGATCCGGCACGGGCCGCTCCTTTCCCCGCTCCACCAGAAGATACAGCGACGGCGTGGTCACCAGGACGAAGAGGGTGGAGGCCAGGAGGCCTCCGATGAGGGCATAGGTCAGGGCGTTCCAGATGGTGGCGTCGGCCGTCCGGGTGAAGAGAACCAGAGGAAGGAGGCCAAGGACGGTGGTGGCGGTAGTCATGAGGATGGGGCGAACCCGATCCAGCGTCCCCCGCACCACCGCATCCACCAGGGAGAGCCCGCCACGTCCCCGGGTCCGGTTCACCTGATCCACCAGGAGGATGGCGTTGTTCACCACGATCCCCCCCATCATGATGACTCCGATCCGGGCCTCCCGGGTGAAGGAGGCCCCGGGGTAGAAGAAGATGAGGAAGACGCCGATGAGGGCCATGGGAACGGCCAGGAGGACCACGGCGGGCTGGCGAAGCGACTCGAACAAAGCGGCGGTGACCATGAAGACGAGCCCCAGCGCCACCAGGAGCACCAGCACCATCTGTTCCTCTTCCTGGCTCGATATCCGCCACGGCGTCCGCTCCTGCATGGAGTAGCCCACCGGAAGAACGGTGGCTGCAATGGCCTGGTCCCGCACCAGGTCCCCGAGCCGCCGCGGCCCCCGGAACTCGTAGGCCACCGTACGTTCATACTGCTGATTCTCCCGGCGGATGGTGGTGGGGATCCGTCGCTCGTCCACCTGGATGAGGTCGCCCAGGGGGATGCGTGCTCCCAGGGAGGTGGTGATGATCTGCTCCGAAAGGCTCTCCACATCAGCCTCCCGGAACCCGGCCAGTTTCACCTCGTAGCGGACGGCCTCGCCCCCCACCCGCAGAAGCCCGGCCCCTTCCCCTCCCCGGAGGCCCGCATTCAATAGACCGGAGACCTCTGCCACCGTCACCTGATGCCGGTCCGCCGACGCCCGGTCGATGCGGGCCACGAACTCGGTGGCCCGATCGCGACCGAAGCCTGCGGTGGCATTCGTGTCCATCTCGGCCACCCGAGGCTGGCGGGAGAGCCGCGCGCCCAGGTCCTCGGCGATCTCCCCCAGGCGTTCGTAGTTGTAGCCCAGGAGGGTGATCCGGTAATTGGGCGCCGCCCCCCCTCCACCCATGCCGAAGGCCGGCCCCATTCCAACCACTCGGATGCTTACCCCGGTGAACCCCAGGGAAAAGGCCCGGAGCTGCTCCTCGATGACCAGCGGGACCGCGGTGAATTCCAGATCCTGGGGGAAATAGACGGCCAGGGACCCGCTTGTCCCCTGCACCCGGGACACGTAGCGCTCCACCTCCGGCATCCGGGCGGCCCGGTCCTCGAAGCGGCGGAGGAAGTGATCCACCCGGTCCAGGTCGGCACCCCGAGGCAGGGTCACTGACACCTGGATCCACGAGCGCTGCGGGAAGGCCCCGCCACCCCACACCGCCTGGGTGTTCACATGGTTCGTGAAGAGCCACCATCCACCGGCGAAGCACCCCGCCGCCACCACCACCGTCACCCAGGGCGCCCGTAGCGTCGCCTCCAGCAGCCCGGCGTAGAAGCGCACATAGAAGGGCGGGCGGCGCCGGTCGTAGGTGGGGAGAAGGGATACCGTCGAGGTGCGTCCTTCCTCCCTCCTTTCCGGAGCCGGTCCGTCAGCCCCCGCCGCACCCCGGGGAAGGATCCTGGCCGCCAACGCCGGGATGAAGGTGAAAGCCACGAAGATGGATGCCACCAGGGTAAGGCCCACCACCACGGCCAGGGGGAGATAATAGATGCGGAGCTCTCCCTGCAGGTACAGGAAGGGGAGGAAGACGATGCAGGTGGTGGCGGTGGAAGCCAGAATGGGGAGAACCCCCTCCCGGGCTCCTTCCTCGGCCGCCACCTCCGGCGCATCGCCTTCCTGCCACCTTCGGTAGATGTTCTCCAGCACCACGATGGAGTTGTCCACGATGAGCCCGAACCCCAACGCCAGACCCATGAGGGTGAGGAGGTTCAGCGACAGGCCCCCGAAGTACACCAGATTCAAGGCGATGAGGATGGAGAAGGCGATGGTGGTGAAGACGATGGCGGCGCTCCGAAGGGAGCGGAGGAAGGCGAAGAGGACGAAGAAGATGACCACCGCCGCCGCCCCGGCCCGGTTCCGGAGATCGGAGAGTTGAGTCCGTATCTGCTCGCTCTGATCCAGGTTCAGGATCATCTCGCTCCCGGTGGGGTGGAGCGTCTCCAGCGACTCGACCCGCTGCTTCACCCGGTCGGCGAGGCGGACGATGTTGGTGCCCCGGGCGTTCACCACCCGGAAGCTCACCGCCGGGGATCCATTGATGCGGAAGTAGGAGGAGGGTTCTTCGAAGGCATCCCGGACCGTGGCGACGTCGTCCACCCGGATGGGCACCCCCCAATCCCCCGGAAGGAGCGTGTTCCGGAGTTCGGCCACGTCGGCGGGCCGGGTCCGGATGGTCACCGCCCACTCGGCGTCCCCGGACCTCACGGCACCGGCGGCCCGGACCAGATCCAGCTCCTGGAGCGCCGCCATGACGGAGGCGGGCTGAAGCGCCAATGCCCCCACCGCTTCCGGGTCCAACTCCACCTCGAGGAGGCGTCGACGTCCCCCCTCCACCACCACCTGACGGACCCCGTCGATACGAAGGAGTTCGGGAACCACCACCCCTTCTAGGTGGAGGCGGAGCGCCTCAAGGATGAGGGGCCCGGTGAAGGTGTACTCCAGGAAGGGCCGACTTGCCTCGGTCTCGAACTCCCGGGGCACATACGGCGTCACCACCGGGGGACCGAGTCCAACGGGGAGGTCCGGTTCCAGCGCTGCCACCCGTTCGGTGAGTTCCAGGCGGACGAAGTCCATGTCCACGTCCCGGTTGAACTCCACCTGGATCCCGGCGCGCCCCTCCTGGGTGGTGGAGGTGATCCGCTCCAC
>PWZC01000080.1 GCA_003567615.1 Gemmatimonadota bacterium
GCAGCCAGGATCCCGGTGGTGGTGACGAACTGGGCGAAGGAGCACTCGAACTCTCCCAACGCCGAGACCAGGATGGTTCGGGCCAGGGCCGGGTTCTCGAACTCCGACTCGGTGGCGGAGCCGGGCACGTCCACCTCCAGGAGGCTGTCGCAGGCCGCCAGGGCCAGGGGTACGGCGATGGCGGCCAGGAGCGCGCGTCCCGCACGCCTTCCGAGGCCGTTCCTTTCCTTCCGTGTGTTGGGAGCCGTCATGGGTTCATTTGGATGTCGAATAGTCATGGTGGGCCTCAGAAGTTCAGGCGGAACGTGAGGACCGCGTTGGCCATGGGCGGCATCACCGTCTGGAAGATGGTGCTCTGATCCGCGATTCCCCGCGTCTCAACATCCCAGAAGACCGCGTCGCCCACGTCGGGGAAGATCTGGCCGCTCCGGGGGGTATTGAAGCCCTCCTGGCCGGTCCAGATCATGGCCAGGTTCCGGGCCGCCAGAGAGACGGACCCCCGGTTCGCCCCGATACGGCTCGCCAGGTCCGGCGACAGGGAGTAGGTCAGGGAGACCTCCCGGAGCCGGACGAAGCTGGCGTCGTACGTGCCCAGCGGGTTCCGGCCGAAGGTCCGGTACGCCGCCACGATGGGGTCGTCCCGGCGCACCGCCGACTCCATGACACCGACGCTGGTGATGGCGGCGGGTCCCGAGGAATCCCGCTGGATGTTGCCGCCGGCGCCCTGAATGCTGGTGTACAGACGGAAGGGTCCGAAGGTGAAGTTGTTGGTGATGCCCAGGTCCCAGGTGGGCTGACTATGGCCCCACCAGACCAGAGGGGCGTCGGCGCAGGGCACCGGGGCTCCGCCCTGGTCCAGACCGGAGGCGCCCGTCCCACCGTCACAGAGGGCGGAGGTGATGTTCCCGTTGGCGTCGATCTCGGCGGAAATCACCTTCTTCATGAAGACGTCGGCGATGGAGTAGCCCACCCGCTGCTGCACCTCACCGGTCCCGATGACATCCTCATCGCCCAGGTCGTCGATGCGGTTCTTGAAGTTTCCGATCTGGACGCCCAGGTCCCAGTTGAAGTTCCCTCGGTTCAGGACGTTGGCGTCCACGGAGAACTCATTCCCCCAGCCCCGCACGAGACCGATGTTGACGATCTGTCCGCCGGGGAAGCCCAGGGAGCGGGGGATGCCCCGGCTCACAATGGCGTTCCGGGTCCAGCGGTCGAAGCGGGTGTAGACGACGCTGAAACGACCGTCCAGGAAGTCGGCGTCGAAGCCCACCTCGATCTCCTCACCCCGCTCCGGCTCCAGGGCCGGATTCCCGAAGGCCGACGGGACCAGACCGGGCTGATCCTGGTAGCCGATCTGGGGCGAGAAGAGGCGGGAAGCGTCGAAGGTTCCCGGCTGCTGTCCTGCGGCGCCCCAGGCGCTCCGGAGGCGGAACTGGCTCACCCAGTCCAGATTCCAGAAGTCCTCCTCATGGATGACCCAGGTGGCACTCACCTTGGGGTAGACGGCGGCGTCGAACTCGGTCCCGAACGCGCTGTTGTCGTCCATGCGAACGGCCCCGGTGAGGAACACCCGGTTCCGCCATTCGAACTGCTGCTGCAGGTAGACACCCACCGTGGCGTTCTCCACGAAGGACTCGGTCCCGTTCCGCGTCGACCCACCGGTGATGGTGGTGATGGGGATGGCGGGGAAGTTGGAGGCGGTGGCCCCCAACGCCAGGGTCTGGGACCGGTAGTACTGGAATCCGAACGAGGTGACCCCCACCAGCTCATCCCGGAGGCTCCGGGTGGCCGACCCGCCGTAATCCAGGGTCACGAAGCGGTTCTGGACCCGCGAGACGGACTTGTCCCCCAGGCCCAGGGAGCCGAAGAAGTGGGCATTCCCCTCGGGCATGCGGGGGAAGAGGCGGGTGAAGAGCTCCTGGTTCGAGTCGACCCCGGTCACCAGGCGGTGCACGAACCAGCTCGTGGGCGTGTGCTGGAACTCGATGCTCCCGGTGAAGCGGTCGATGGCGGCCTTGTCCTCCACCTTCTCGAACTCCTCGGGAGGCGCCTGCCGCCAGCCCCGGGTCCGGTTCAGGTTGGCGGGGGTGGACCAGTACAGGTTCCCGAACGGGTCGGTGGTGAGGCCCGACTGCGCCAGGCGCCGCTCGCCGTCCACGTAACCCACGCTGGTCCGGATGCTCAGGGACTCGAAGGGCAGGACGTCCAGGTTGGCCCGGAGATTCGTGCGCTTGTCCCAGTTCCACGAGATGACACCGGTCTCGTCGTGGCGGGTGGCGGAGAGGAAGTACCGGACCGCATCCGTGCCGCCATTCATGCTGACGCTGTAGTTCTGGATGGCCCCGTAGGTGAAGATGGGCCCGTTCCCGAAGTCACGCTCGTACTCGTAGAGGTTGAACCCCTCGAGCTGGTTGGTGTTGGGGTTGATTCCCCAGCGAAGGCCGTGACGCCCCGCCGGGTCCCACAGCCAGTTGTAGCCGTGCTGCACCGAGACGTCGAAGTTGGCCTCGCCGGTGTTCCCCCGCTTGGTGATGATCTGGATCACACCGTTGGAGGCTTCCGTCCCGTAGAGAGTTGCGGCGGCCGGCCCCTTGATGATCTCGATGGACTCGATGGACTCGGGGTCCAGGTCGTTCAGGCGGCTGACGCTGGAGCCGCCCCGCTGGCCGAAGCCCCGGTTGGGGCTGGAATCCATGCGAACCCCATCGATGTAGACGATGGGATCGTTGCTGAGCCCGATGCTCCCGGTTCCGCGGATGCGGATCCGCTGGCCGGACCCCACCTGCCCGGCACCGGCCAGCATGGTGACGCCGGGGCTCCGGCCGCCGATGAGCTGGGAGACATTGGTCACGGGAGCAACGGTGTTGATCTCGGACGCCGAAAGCCGATCCACCACGTTCCCGATGGCCCGGCGCTGGGTTCCCCCTGCCGTTCCCGTTACCACAACTGCATCCAGCGCCAGGGCCTGCTCGACCAGGGCAATGGTCAACTCAACCGTCTGGCCGGAAACCACCTGAACCTCCTGGGAGGCGGGCCGGTAACCGAGCCGCTGGACCTCCACCGTCTGCGTACCGGCGGGAACATTGCTCAGGGTGACGCGACCGTTGCTGTCGGCCAGGCCACCAATCCCTGCTCCGGCCACCGAAACCTGGGCGGCCGCCAACCCCTGCTGGGTCCGGGAATCGGTGACCCGGACAACGATCTCACCCTGCACCTGCACATCGACCGCCGCTGGGCCGGGCTCCGGCCCCGCGGTCATGCTCCCCTCTGCGGCAAGGCTGGTAGGCACCACCAGCGCTGCGGCGAGGAGTGATCTGAACACCC
>PWZC01000267.1 GCA_003567615.1 Gemmatimonadota bacterium
CCTCCACGAACTGGGCGAAAAGGGCCCGGTCCGAGGCGTCCAGGAGGAGGGCCGCCAGGATCCCGGGAAGAGGATAGACCGGGATGAGCAGCGGCACGAGAAAGCGGGCCAGGATCACCCCGGCAAAGACCAGCTCGTGCGCTTCCATGAGCCAGATGTCGCCTGCACCCGTCAGTCCCGGCCCCTCCCGAAGGGCGAGGGAGAAAAGAGGCCATTCCGCGAGGTCACGTCGTAGGCCTCGACGCCTGCGGGCCGGACCCCATCAGGAGCCGGCTGCAAACCCGGCAGCACCACCTCTCCGCGCCGCATCTCCACCACCACCGTCTCGTCCTCGTCGGTCACGATCAGGACCAGCTCATTCCCCTGGAAACTGAAGTCCCACCGCTCGGCGAAGTCCGTGTCCATCTCGAATACCAGCTCTCCGTCCAGATAGAAGCGCACGAAGGTGAAGTTGACCTGAAGGGTTCCCTCCAGGGGAATGGACCACCGGCCGGTGTATACGGCGTAGAAGACGGACGTCTCTCCGTCGCAGATGTCCCGCTGGTCGAAGCGCATCCGGAGGTCTCCGTCGGGGCGCAGGTCCAGGGCGAAGCTGTCGATCCAGAAGGTGCACCCGTCTTCCTCTTCCTGGAGCACCGGAAACTCCTGGCCGTCCCAGGTGAAGGCGACCCAGCCGCCGCCCAGGTCGCCACCCGAGGGCGCAGCTTCCACGGTGATGCTCAAGCTCCGGGTACTGAACGCGCCGTCGGCCCCCGTGACCTGCGCCGTGAATGCCCACACCCCTTCCTGGGAGGGAATGCCCGCGATCCGCCCCGTGGACCCATCCAGGCTCACTCCGGGCGGAAGGGTCCCGTCGGTCAGACTCCAGGAGTACGGCGCCTCCCCTCCCGTCGCTTCCAGGGCAGCCAGATAACTCTGGCCTTCACGCCCGACCGGCAGGGACTGGGTGATGATCTCCGGGGGCTCCCGGTCGAAGACAGTAACGACAGCGCCCCCGCTCGCCCCGTCCACCTGCGCGGTGACGGTGGCGCTGCCCGGTGCCTGCGCCGTCACCCGACCGGCCGCGTCCACCCCTGCCACGCCAGGAGCCGACGAGGTCCACTGGATGCTCCGCCCCGCCGGATCCACCGGAAACCCGTTCCCATCGGCCAGAACCACACTCAGCGTCGCACTTCCGCCCACCCCCAGCTCCACCTCGCTCGGTTCAACCCGGACCGAGGCCGCCCGCTGCTCGACCCGCACGGTCATGGCCTCGGCCAGGGAACCCAGCCGGGCTACCACCTGGGTCTCACCCTCGGACACGGCCTCGACGCGGTTGCCTCCCACGATGCGGGCCACCTCCGGGTTCAGACTCTCCCACGTGGGTATGGCGCCGGGCACCCCCTGCCCGGTGGCGAACACGCCCTGGCCCGAGAGGGTGGCCTGAGCTCCCAGGGCGTCGAGGGACACGGACCCCGGAGCCACCTCGATTCGCGCCACCACTGCGGCGAGGGCCAGCTCCGCCTCGGCGGATTCACCTGGCTCCAGCCGTGCCGAGCCCTCGGCCTCGAAGAGCGGGGTTCCCTGGGAGAGGAGCCGAAGGGCGATGGCCATCTCCTCCTCCTCATCCACATCCACCTCGACCCGAACCCGGGTCAGAGCCCCGTCCGACCGGAAGGCCCGGTCCACGTCCACCCGGGTGCCGCGGCTTCCTCGCAACTCGATGCGGATCCGGTCCGCCTGGTCGAAGGCGGCGCCCGGAGTGGCGGCGGGACCCTCGGACCGGGCCAGGCCGGCTGAGGCCACCGCCGCTCCCTCCGGCATGACCACCGAGAGAGCCAGAGATGCCGGTCCCGCCGGAGCCGGCTCCGTCACCATATCCCGGCATCCGGTCAGGGCAGGAAGCCCCGCCAGGATAAAGAGCAAGGCCACCCGCCAAACGGAGTGAACTCGCAACCCTGGGCATGTCACGCCCGGGGTCACGCTCTCAGAAGAAGAACTCAGCTTGTGACCCATCGCACGACTCCCAGATTCACGTTGTCAATTGACAAGAGGAACCGCCTTGGAACCCTACCTGAAGGTCCATGTCATCCGGAACGGAGATGGACGACCGCGGTTGTTGGCGGAGTTTCCGCTGTAGGCTTCGCCGACGGCCGGCTCGGGATGGTCCACCCCCAAGGCCACACTGGGCAGGAGGACGGTCCCCCGCTCGAACTCGATAAGGAGGGGCATGCCCTCACTGTCCTCCGCGGATATGAGGAGGGATCCTCGAAGGAGTTCGTATTCCCATTCCACCAGGAAGTCCGTGGAACTCTCGAAGACCAACTCCCCATTTACATAGTCCCGAAGCAGAGTGACCCTGAGCTCGAGGCGACCCTCCGACGGCACGGACCATGTCCCACTGTCCACCAGAATCAGGTTCCGCTGGGGCGTGGGGGGCGCCGTCAGGCAGCTCTCCGTCTCTTCCGTCACGGCTGTGAAGGTGCCATCGGGCCGGAAATCGAGGTCCACCCGCTCCAGGAGGATGGTGCAATTCAGCGTCTCTTCGATGACCGGGAATTCCAGCCCATTCCAGGAGATGCCCAGCCATCCGCCCTCCAGTTCGGGGCGACGGAGAAGGGGAAGGATGGTGAGGGTGAAGAGCCGGGTAGTCGAGGCTCCATTCCCCCCTGTCACCCGAATGGTGAAGCTCTCGGTTCCGGCCAGGGTGGGCGTACCGGTGATCTCCCCGCTGGCGGGATTCAGGACGAGTCCGGCGGGAAGAAGGCCCGACTCCAGGCTCCAGGCGTAGGGTGTGGCCCCGCCCGTCGCCGCCAGGAGACCCAGGTAGCTCTCACCCACGCGCCCGTCCGGGAGGAGCTGGGTCACGATCTCCGGCGGTTCGAGCTCCCGAACCACCACGGCGGCGGTTCCGGTGACCCCATCCACCAGCGCGCTCACCTCCGCCGAACCCGGGGCCAGCGCCCGTACCCTCCCATCGGCATCCACCTCAGCCACCCGGGGGTCCGAGGTGGTCCAATCGACCCTGTTCCCCGGGGGAATGGGATTCCCGTTGCTGTCCCGAAGCTGGACCCTCAGGAGGGCCACTTCCAGGACATCCAGCTCCAGGAGCGCCGGCTCCAGCTCCACAATCGCCACCCTCTGCTCCACCACCACAAGGATGGACTCAGCCAGCGAGCCGAGCCGCGCCACCACCTCGGTCCGCCCATTGGACAGCGCCTGTACCCGGTTGCCCCCCACGATCCGCGCCACCTGGGGGTTCAGGCTCTCCCACGTCGGGACCGCACCGGGAACCGCCTGACCCGAAGCGAAGACGCCCTGTCCGGAAAGGGCGA
>PWZC01000372.1 GCA_003567615.1 Gemmatimonadota bacterium
CCTTCCCCTGCTGCAGCACGTAGCTGGCCCGGTCCCGGGTTCCCGTCTCGGGGCCCCGGTAGGCCACCAGGCGATAGCCGAAGGTGGTGCGGTAGAAGTGGCTGGCCTGTTTGGCGTTTCCCACCCAGAATTCCACATGGTCCGTCCCATTGATGGGGAAGGTGTCGGTGGTGGACTCGGGGGCGGCGTCGGTGGCGGTGCTCATGGGCAGATCTCCAGCGATCAAAGGCGTCGGCGGGAGGTTGGGGGGAACGTCCGGGCGGTTCCGGTGGAATCCCCACCCCCACTTGTATAACTCTAAGCTCACCAGATGTGCCGGGTACCGGAAGCCCGGATCCCCCTTGGCGGCACCCGGGCGGTGCTCGAAATCCGTCCTGTACCCGAGTCCGCACCGTACCCGACTTTGGCCCCATACGACCTGGAAATCATGTCCCACGAGTATCCCACCATCGAGGCCTGCATCGGCCGCACCCCCCTGGTCCGCCTTCAGCGCATGGTGCCATCGGGCCGGGGAAACACGGTCCTGGTGAAGCTGGAGGGCAACAACCCCGCCGGCTCCGTGAAGGACCGGCCCGCCATGAGCATGATCCGCCGAGCCGAGGAGCGGGGCGAGATCCGCCCCGGTGACACCCTCATTGAGGCCACGTCCGGCAATACCGGGATCGCCCTGGCCATGGCCGCCGCCATCCGAGGATACCGCATGATCCTCCTCATGCCGGCCAGTGCCACCGCCGAGCGGAAGGCCACCATGCAGGCGTACGGCGCTGAACTCATGGAGGTGGAGGGGATGGAAGAGGCCCGGGATCGGGCGCTGGCCATGCAGGAGGCCGGCCAGGGACGGGTGTTGGACCAGTTCGGAAATACCGACAACCCACGTGCCCACGAGGAGGGTACGGGACCTGAGGTGTGGGAGCAGACCGCCGGACGAATCACCCACTTCGTCAGCTCCCTGGGCACCACCGGGACCAGCATGGGCACCTCTGCCTACCTCAAGTCCCGCAACCCCGCCGTGACCATCGTGGGAGCGCAGCCGGCCGAGGGCGCCCGCATCCCCGGGATCCGTCGCTGGCCGGAAGCCTACCTTCCCCGCTTCTTCGATCCCTCCCGGGTCGACCGGATCGAGGAAGTCTCCGAGGCCGAGGCGGTGGAGATGACTCGCCGCCTGGCCCGGGAAGAGGGGATCCTGGCGGGGATGTCCTCGGGAGGGACGCTGGCCGCCGCGCTCCGGGTGGAGGCGGAGGTGGAGGGCGCCACCATCGTGTCGGTGGTGTGTGACCGGGGCGACCGATACCTGAGCAGCGGACTCTTCGGCTGAGGCCCGACGGCGCCGTCAGCGGCCGCGACCTGGCGTCAGCGGACGGCCACCTCGATCCGCCGGACCATCTCCACCAGGGTGCGGCCGATCTCATCGTTGTCCCGGATCCCACCGAAGGCCAGGGCGCCGGGGCCGTGGGCGAAGAGGGGCACCATCTCGCCGGTGTGGCCGGTGGAACTGTAGGCCGCCACCAGGGAGTCGCCGTCGGGGAGGAGTGCCAGCCCGCCGGTCTCGTGGTCGGACAGGACCAGCACCAGCACGTGGGGATGCTCCGCCTGGAAATCCAGCGCCACCTCCACGGCATCGTCGAAGTCGGCGGATTCGGCGGCGATCTCATGGAAGGGAGCGTTGGCGTGGCCCAGCCAGTCGGGTTGGCTCCCCTCGACCACGAGGATGAATCCGGCGGGATTCCCGGCGAGGACGTCCAGCGCCGTCCGGGTCATCTGGGGAAGGGACGGGTAGCGGCCCTCGGTGAATCGGGGCATCCCGTCCTCGGCAAAGAGGCCGAAGAGGCGGCGCTCCGCCGACGGCTGATGGGCCTCGAACTCCTCCGGGGTAAGGAGGCAGTCCACCTCGGCCGCTGCGCAGAAGGGAGTCAGACGGTCGGTGTCGAAGGTGCCGCTGCGCCCGTCGAACCACCCCTGGCCCCCGCCCAGGACCACCTGGATGGGGCTCTCCATGTACTGGTTCGCGATCTCGGCCTGCCAGCTCCGAAGCGGTACCTTGGTCCCGAAGCCCGCCGGGGTGGCGTGGGTCACCGATGATGTGGCCACGACCCCTGTGGACATGCCGGCCCGATGAGCCACGTCGAAGACGCTCTCCAGGGGGTCGCAGGCGGCCGGGTCGGCGCGCATGGCCGCGGAGTCGGCGGCCATCAGATCCCGGCAGCCCATCCCCACGCCGATGGCTCCGCCGTAGGTCCTGACACCGGTGGCCAGCGCCGTGGACGCTTCCGCGGAGCCTGTCACCAGGGAAGTGGCGCTCCGCTGGTCCATGAGTCCCCCCACCTCCATCCGCTCCATGGCCAGCTCACCCTTGTGAAGCCGGGCGGCGGTGAAGTACGCCGCCCCCATCCCGTCCCCGATAAGGACCACGATGCTCCGTGGGGATTCGGTGTCCATCCGACCGGCCGGAGCCGAGCCGGCCTCCGCGTCGCCTGAATCGCAGGCCGCCAGCAGGAGGGCCGGGAAGAGGATCAGGAGGACCGCAAGGGGGAGCCGGGTCCGGGAGGTCGTGCAGTTCGTCAGACGGGACGGGAGCATGGTTCGACGGGGCGGGGGGGTATGAGGTTCGACGGCGCTTGCGCGGGACCGGCCCGTCATCCACCGGAGCCGCTCCACCTACATGGAAGGGTACGCCGGGTTCGTGAGGACCCGATCACGGGTGGGTCACAGCTTGGTGACTACCGTCGGTTCGGTGACGACCCGCTCCTCAGCTCTCCTCGTCGCCCCAGAGAACTCGGGCCCGTTGCCGCACCACCGGATCCATGGGGTCGGTGTCATCCATGGCCATCATGGCCGCATACTCGGCCCTGGCCTCTTCGGCCTTCCCCCGATCGTCCAGCACCAGGATGAGTTCGATCCGGTGGTAGAGGGCGTGGGGTTCCCCTTCCACGGCCCGCCGGAGGTGCCCCTCCGCCGATTCCCACGAGGCGTTGCGGAGTTCCTCGTCTCCCACCAGGCGCTGGGCGAAGAAGCGTACGACCCGGTTCACCCGGAGGATGCCGGCGTGGAGACGACCCATGACGTGGTGGGCACCGGGGTGGTCCGGATCCCGCTCCAGGATCCAGCGGGCGTCTTCGTAGGCCGCCCGTGCATAGCGGACCATCCCCCGGGCTGATTCCTCATCCACCCGGAGGCCCCAGACCGCAACCCGCCACCAGCGGGCGTCCATGTCGTCGGGGTCCTGGGCCAGGCGCTCATTCGCCAGTGCCTCCACGGACTCGAAGATCCGGATGCGCTCATCCCGGTCGGGGTGGGCTCGGGCCTCGGCCAGGAG
>PWZC01000330.1 GCA_003567615.1 Gemmatimonadota bacterium
CCACGTCTCCTGGGCCAGGGCAGGTGCGGCGAGACCCGCTCCCCATGTACTATGGGAGGGAACGCCGGTCGTGAATGTCCCCAGGCCGGACCCTCTGCCCTCCGCCGCCGGCCACGCCGCAACCCGGGAGCTTCGCCATGCCCACACCCGCCGCCGTCATCCTGGTCCTCATCGCCCTGGTTGTCGCGGGATTGGGGTGGCGGTCACCCATCCAGCTCTGGCACGTCATCGTGCTCGGGGTCATCTCCCTGGTCCTCATCCTCTGGACCAGCCTGGACCGGCACGACATACGCTGGGTGATCTTTGGCCTTGGGCTGGGCATCGGCATTTTCTCCCTGGTCCGCTCGTACCAGTATCAGGGGCGGATCAGCGAGGAGCACCGCCAACAGGTTGAGCAGGAGTGGGAAGAGCTGTGGGAAGCGGAGCGGGCCGAAGAGGAAGCCACCGGCCGGCGGGACTTCCTTCCAAGGGATCCCAAGGACCGGTAGGGGAGAGGCGGCAGCTCACGGCCACCGAAGATGGGAGCGGGCGCCCCACGCGAGACGGGTAGCGGACGGACGGGCCAACCGGGGAGGCCGAGCTCCCTACCAGCTCCACCCCGGGAGCCGGCACTGGAGGAAGGTCATCTGCCCCCTCCGACCGAAGGGGCCGGCCTCACTGGTGAGCACCAGGCGGTTGCCGGGGAGGAAGGCCACCGCTTCGCCCTGGATCTCCCGCGCCGGCCGCAGGTTCACGAGCCCCCCTTCCACCGGGATGAGCGGTTCGGGGCCGTCCATGTCGATGCGGTAGAACGCGAGGGACTGGTAGGTGCGCACCACCCCCAGCGTGCCGTCCGGCGTCGCCGCCCCCCCGGTCACCATGGAGGGAAGCCACACCGGCCCTTCGCTCAGGCGCTGCACCCGCTCCATGCGGATCCGGCCGTCCGCCGCCGCCGCGCGGGCGTCGGTCAGCGGCGCCGGGCTCCGGTAGACCTCCAGGGGATCCGAACGCCCCTTGGTCACCAGGAGCACCCGGTCGTCGGGTAGGAGGAGGAGCGCCTCCACGTCCCGGGGGCCGTGGGGAAGGATCAGGGGGAAGGCGTCCGCCGGCGCCGTGGCCGCGTCGCCCGGGCCCGGCTCGGGCACCCGGTATAGGACGACTTCATCCCGGCGCTCCCGGTTGTCCCCGGTGTCGGCGATGAGGAGGCAGCGCCCCCCTTCCACCCGCCACGGGTTCGGCGCCGGACACGGACCCACCGCCAGATCTTCCCAGTCCACATTCTCGGAGCCGGTGACCTGCACCTGGGCCACCAGCTCGCCGGCCGGGTCCACCCCGAAGAGCTCGGCGGGCCACCCTGAGTCGTTGTGGGTCCAGAGGAGCCGGGATCCCGGCTCCTCACCGGGTTCGGTCACCCCAGGGGCCACGCCACTCGATTCCCGGGCCTCGGCAGGGAGGGCCACCGGCTCGCCCACGATCTCGCAGACGCTCCCCACCTGGAGGGAAGGGGTGGCGCAGCCCGCCGCCGCCGGGACCAGGGCGAGGGCTGAACCGAGGGCGAGTACGAAGGACCGCCTCAATTCCCCGGCTGGGCCCGTACCTCCGCCACCAGGCTCCGGAGCGCCTCCTGGAACTGGTCCAGCGGCGGGGCGCCCTGCACCGGGAAGCCCTGCACCACGAAGGTGGGTGTGCCCCGGACCCCCACGTCCAGGGCGATCTGGGTCCCCCGCTGGATCCGCTCCAGCGCCTCGCCCCCCTCGTTCATGCACGTCTCGAAGGCCCCGGCGTCGGCCACCATCCCACCGGCCGCGCCCCGGAACATGGCGTGGGGGTCGTCGGAGGCCATCCACTCTTCGCGGTTCTCGTAGAGCCAACTCCGCATGGGGTGGAACTCGCCCTGCTCGGCGGCGCACTCCGCCGACATGGCCGCCTCCATGGCGTTGGGGAAGCCGGCGATGGAGACGGGGATGTACTTCCAGACCACATCCCCGCCGGCCACGAACTCGTCGTAGAGGGCCGGATAGCTGTTCTGGTGGAAGTTGGCGCAGTGGACGCAGCCGAAGTCGCTGAACTCCACCACCTGCACCACCGCCGTCTCCACGTCGCCCTCGTCGAAGCCGATGGCGCTGATGTCCACCAGGTCCTCGCCGTCGGCGCCCGGGGTCTGGGGGGCATCCTGAGCCTGGCCGGCGGCGTCCTGGCCGGCCGTGACCTGGTCGCCCGGAGCCGGGGCGGCCTCGCCGGTGCCGTCGCCGCAGCCGGTGAGGGCCGCCACGGCGAGGATGGAGAAGAGGGCGGTGAAGGGCCGGGAGGCCCGAGCGACGACGGATCGCCGGGAGGGGAGCAGCGTACGCATGAAGTCGGTCCGAATCAGGAGGAGCTGAAGGGGCCGTCGGGCGGCCCCCACCTTGGAAATTGAGACCCCTCAATCTAGTGGCGGATCCGTTCCCGGCGCACCTCCGGCCCTTCGCGGAGCCTCGCCTTCAGGGATCCACTCCTCCCCTTGGTGCTGGAGCCGGAATGGGGGCCTCCTTCAACTTCTCCCAGTCTTCGGCGATGGCGCGCATCCAGGGGAGTTGATCCTGGTGATCCTTGCGATATTCCCTTTTGATGGTGGCGAGGTAGGACTTGCGGGCCTCCACGGCACGGGCGTGGGGATCGTCCTTGCACCCGAACTGCTCGAAATACGGGGATTGATATCCGGTGTGTAGATCCCTGAAATACCATTGGTTCTTGGGGCAATCCGTTATCCGGATCGTCACATCGGTTACCTTGTTGACCCAGTCATTGAGGTAGTTGTCAAAGTCCTTCTGCAACTCGTCCAGTACCTCCACGGCGTGCCGCGAGTCCTCGGGTACATCATTTCGGATGGACTCCGCCTTGGATGAATCCGTTGGCTTCTTGACCGTGGGGTCCTGGAGAGCCATTTCCTGATAAACCAGGTACTTGTGCGTGACGGCGCTGATGAAGGTGGAGATTCCTCCTTTTCGATATTCCTCCTGTTTCAGGACGCCGATTACCTTGTAGATGTCGGCCAATTGGGGGTTCAAGAGCGAGAAGAGCTCCCGCTTGGAGGAGCGGCCGGAGTCCCGTTGAGGCATGTAGTTCCCCATGATGTAGGCCACAACGCCGTTCAGCGTCCCTCCCTGTGTCGCGATGGTCTGTCGCCGATTCGCATCCTCGACGATTCGGCCGATGTCGTCGAGGAGTTGCTCGTAGTCGATCTCCCGATTCGAGGGCAACAGCAGGCCGAAGAGGGCCACGGCAACCTTCCCGTACGCTCCCGGCAGCAGCCCGAGCAGTCCCTTCGTGAGCTGGCCAAGGA
>PWZC01000039.1 GCA_003567615.1 Gemmatimonadota bacterium
CCTCCGGTGAAGATGCCGTAGGCCGGGAGCACCAGGACCCCGGGATCCACGACAAAGCAGGCCAGTCGCGCCCGGGTGCCCGGGGCCCGGAGTCGGACCACCGGATGCAGGTGCCCGCAGAGGACGGGCTTCCCGGACGGGGTCTCAGCCCCATCGGGCGGATCGTGTCGCAGGCGGAATGGCCCCCGATGCGCTTCGTCTTCCACCTCCCGCATCCCCAGGGGGCGGGGGGGCGGGCCGGCTGCCCGGTCATGGTTGCCCCGGATCCACCATACCTCTCCGGGCACAAGGGCCCGCCAGTGGACGAGGGCGTCGACGATCTCCGGCGTCCACGCCTCCGGCCCGTGCACCAGATCACCGAGGATGATGACCTCCCGGACTTGGTGGTCCCTGCAGGTGCGGGCCAGCCGGACCAGCGTCTCCGCCCCGGCCCCCTCGGGAATGGGGAGCCCCCGGGCCCGGAACACCGCTTCCTTCCCCAGGTGGAGATCGGCCACGAGGAGGGTCTTGGGGACACGGTGAAGAAGGGCGCCGTCGCCCAGGAGAAGGAGCTCCTCACCTCGCCAGGTCAGCGGGAGGGCTCCCGCCGGTCCACCCGCCAGGCGACCGTCGTCGGTGCCTGCTTCGACAGGACCTCCGGCACGTCGGCTCATTCCCCCGCCGCCCGTTCCAGCTGCCCCGCCATCCGCCGCACCCGATCGATCCAGGCTTCCGACGAGACGGTGGCATGCAGTCGGTCGGCCCAGAGGGGGAAAGCCAGGGGTGTGAGTCGCTCCGTCTCCTGCACCTCGACAGGAAGGCGGTGGAGGCGCGTCAGGCCATCCCGAATCCGGCCGATGTTCAACTCCCGGTCCATGACCTCGCGGCGGGCTTGATCCAGGAAGAGGTTCTCCGGGTCGTACCGTTCCAGGACGTCGAAGATCAGTCCGCTGGAGGCCTGTACCTGTCGAGTCGACTTACCCCGTCCCGGGTAACCCGGGAAGACGAGGCCGGCGATCCGTGCAATCTCCCGGAACTGCCTCCGGGCCAACTCAACCGCATTCAGGCACTGAAGGAGCTCGTCCGAGACCCTCTCAGGGGAGAGGAGTTCACCCCAGTCCTCCACCTCGAGGCGATCCGAGGAGAGAAGCTCGAAGCCGTAGTCGTTGACCGAGAACTCCACGGAACGCGGAGCCTGCCGGGTGAGGCGCCACGCCAGGAGCGCCGCCATGCCTTCATGGGCCAGCCGCCCCAGGAAGGGATAGATGAAAAGGTGGTGGCCCTCCCGGCTCCGGGTCCGCTCCACCAGAAGAAAGTCGGGAGAGGGGATCCGGGACCACCGCTGTTGGAGGGCCAGCAGGCCTTCGAGGGCCGACCCCTCCGGATCGAGCCAGGTCCTGGACGCGCCCGACCCCTCCGGATCCGATGACCCGAGGCATTCCGCCCAGCGGGGCAGGACCGTCAGCATACGTGCTCCCAGTTCGGTGGAGAGGGGCATGCGTCCTCCCATCCATCGGGGCACCGCCCCCTTGCCACCGGTGGCAAGGCGGACCCATGCCGTCATCTCACGGACCCGAACGAGCTTGAGACGTCGCCCGGCGAACAGGAAGGTCTCGCCGGGACGGAGGCGGCTCAGGAACGACTCCTCGATGGATCCGAGGGTTCGGCCCTTCAGGAACCGGACTGTCAGGGCGGCGTCCGAGGTGATGGTCCCGATGGACATACGGTGTTGCCGGGCGATGCGTCGGTCCGGAACCCGCAAGATTCCGTCCTCGCCCTCCACCACCCGGTGATACCGGGGGTAGGCCTCCAGTGCCGATCCTCCCCGGGTCACGAAATCCAGGACCCAGCGCCATTCGCCATCGCCCAGGGAACGGTAGGCCCACGTCGTCCGCACCTCCTCCAGGAGGTCGGCAGGTCGGAAGCCTCCCCCCAGCGCCACGGTCACCAGGTGCTGAGCCAGGACGTCCAGGGGGGCCTGGAGAG
The DNA here is from genome assembly GCA_003567615.1 of Gemmatimonadota bacterium. Lineage (GTDB taxonomy): Bacteria > Gemmatimonadota > Gemmatimonadetes > Longimicrobiales > Gaopeijiaceae > PWLA01. The sequence continues at coordinate 1,966 of PWZC01000039.1, forward strand.
GGCGACGGGGCTCCACCTGTCCTTCACCCATGGCCTCCCGGGCCGCTGCGAATTCAGCCAGCTCGAAGGCGTGGGTGGGCACCGCCACCAGGTGGCTCTGTCGCCCAGGCGCGTGTCCACTTCGCCCCGCCCGCTGCAGGAGCCGCCCCACTCCCTTGGGAGAGCCTACCTGAATGACCCGGTCAACGGCGGGAAAGTCCACCCCCAGATCCAGGGACGAGGTGCATACCACGCAGGTCAGGCTTCCCCGGCGCAGCCCCTCCTCAACCTCCTCCCGGATCTCCCGGCCAAGGGATCCGTGATGGAGAGCGAGGCGCTCGCCCATTCCCGGTCGCGCCCGCTGCAGCCCGTCGTGCCAGAGCTCGGCCTGGGAACGGGTGTTGGTGAAGAGAAGCGTCGTCCCCCCCTGATCCAGGAGGGGAAGCACCTGATCCAGGAGCTGCAGGCCCAGGTGGCCGCTCCAGGGGAAGCGGCCCATGGAAGGAGGTACCAGGGTCCGGACGCTGGGCCCGGGGGCCACGGGGACAGCGGCGCGGAGCACCGTCCGTGGCCGTGATCCGGACCCGCACAGGACGTCCAGCGCCTCGTCCACATTCGAAATGGTCGCCGACAGGCCCCAGCTCTGCATGCCGGGGTTCCATTGCCGGAGACGGGCCAGTGCCAGCTCCGTCTGGACGCCCCGCTTCGTTCCCAGCAGCTCGTGCCACTCATCCACCACCGCGCTCCGGATGCCCCGGAGCTGTCGGACGCCTTCGCGGCGGGACAGGAGCACGGAGAGGGACTCGGGCGTGGTGATGAGGACGGTGGGGAGCCGGCGCAGTTGCCGGGCCTTCCGCGACGATGGGGTATCGCCGGAGCGAAGCTCAACCGACCATGGCAATTCCAGAGCCTCCACCACCTCGGTGAGTTGCTCCAGGGTGGTTCGGGCCAGCGCCCGAAGGGGTGTGATCCAGAGATGGCGAAGGGGCGCGGTGTTCTCAGCACCTCCTGCTCCTGGGGGGAGCAGCTCCGGCTCCCCATCCAGCGAGGCCAGGACGACTCCTCCCCAGATGGCGAGGGTCTTGCCCACCCCTGTGGGTGCATGGAGGAGGCCATCGGCACCGGACTGCCAGGCTTGCCAGCACGCCTCCTGGAAGGGGAAAGGCTCCCAACCGCGCCGGGTCATCCATTGCCGGAGCTCATCCTCCACCGCCGCTGCCGAGCCCGGGATCACCGCTCCCCCCTGGAGCCAGGTAGAAGAGCCCGGACCGCCTCTACCGTATCGGCTTCCCGCGCCGGCTTGTCCCGACGCCAGCGGGCCATGCGGGGAAAGCGGAGGGCGA
>PWZC01000466.1 GCA_003567615.1 Gemmatimonadota bacterium
GGGGGGACTCTCGAGGCCGAAGTCCCGAGCCTTGGACCGGAGGTCACGCTCGGCCTGTGCCTGACCCGGGGTCTTCCTCCCCTTCTCGCCAGCGGAAGGGGCCAGGGGGATCAGGCCCGATCGGGGGACGTGATGGCCGAGGTACCGGTGGGTCTCTGTGCGCGACTCCGACGAACCCCCGACGGCTTTCGGCTGCGACTCGGGTTCCACCCCGCCTTCCCGCCCCTCGAGTGGGAAGGACCAGTAGCTGGCGTGGCCAATGGCGAGGCTGTGGAGGCCTCCGGCGGGGCGTCGGTTCACCTGGCCCTGTCCCTTCTCCCCGATGGCACCGGCATCGCCTTCGTGAATCGGAACGAGGTTCTTCGGACACCAATGCGGCTGCCCATGGACCCCTCCGATGCCTGGCATCCGGCGCTCCGGACCTACGGCGGACCGGGTAGCACAGGTACCGTCGAGGTCCGTGACGTCATCCTCTGGGATGACCTCCGGTTCTGACCAAAGTTTGAAGTGCCCCCCGGCCTGTCTCGCCGTCTGAGGGTCGAGCCCAGGGCCTGCCTCGGCGGAGGATGAGGCGGTAGGGATGAGGAGGGAGGAGACCGACGCGCGACGATCCGCATGTGGCGAGGGTAGGACGCCAATCGTCCGACCGGAGGGCGACGCCTGGGTGGGATCGTAGTCGAAGTTGTATGTTGCGCCGTGGCCGGTTTCCGAACAACAGGCCTTTCGACCTGTCGGTTCTCGGTGAATCCGGCGGTCCGTCGCGCGTCGGTGTGAAGAGTGTTCGGACCTAGAACCAATAAGAAGGGCCTGTTAACGCGCCGTTAAACGGATATCCCTGAGCCGAAGACGGGTCCACGAAAGCACCGCACTAATCGCGTTATCTGGCCGAATACGTGCGATTGACGCCGCCATGGCGATTCCGGAGTATCAACTTCGCCTCCGGGGCCGACCCCAATGCCGGTTCAGGGCTCCGCAACCTCAGGAACCACCACGCAAACCGCTTTATTTTGAATCCCATCCCCTTCCAGTCCGCCCACACCCGTCAGCGCGTCATCTTGCCGGGGATCCTCGCCCTGTTGGGGCTCCTTAACGCATGCGGGAACGGTGAGCCAGTCCTTGAGGTGGGCAGCCTCGCCTTCGGGGAGTCCCAGGTGGCCGGTCTCCCGGAGGCACAACGGCAACGCCTGGTTCGCCTCTCGGCCGTCGGGCTGGCGGTGGGTCGGGATGAGGTTGTCCGACTGGGAGGGCCGTGGCTGACCCGGGCCCGTAAACGGGCGCTGATGGAACGCCTCCGCGAAGAGATGACGCTGGAGTGGGAGGGGATCGACGAGGCGGTGCTGGAGGCTCAGTATCAAACCCGTCCGGAGTGGGAATTGGAGGTACGCCACCTGGTGCGGCTGTCCGAACGGTGGCGCCCCCAGACAGAGCGGGAGCAGGCTCGGGCCCTCGCGGCTGAAGCCATGGAACGGGCGCAGGAGGGGCACCCGTTCCATGAGTTGGCCTCCGAGTATTCGGAGGAGCCGGGCGCCGGATCCAGGGGGGGGCGACTGCAACCCGGACGGGAGGGCACGTGGGTGCGTGAATTCTGGGACGCCGCCATGGCCCTGGAGCCAGGCCAGATCAGTCCGGTGGTGGAAACGGAGTTCGGTTTCCATGTGATCCAACTCCTGGAGCGCCGTGCCGTACCCTTCCCTGAGGCACGGGACAGGGTTGCCGGCGAGGTTGTCGGGCTCCTGGGCGGGAGGAGCCGCTGGGAGAGCTGGGTAGGTGAGCGGTCGGACGAGATCCGAATCGCCGATCCGGAGGATGATCCGGAGGGCCCCATCGCTTTCTGGCCTGGGGGGGAGTGGGTTCGGGCCGACTTCCACGAACACCTGCAAGGGCTCCCGGCATCCCGCGTCCGGACCCTCCGGCAGCCTGACCTGTCCGGGTGGGAGGAGGCGGTGCGGGAAGAGGCGACGCTGGTGCGGTTGAGCCGCAAGGCCAGGAACCGGGGAATCCGACTTGGGGCGGCGCAGGAGGCGCGGCTCGTTCGGGAATGGGAGCGCCGGGTCGCCGGATGGGCGGCGGTATTCGCCTTCGAGGAAGGACTATCGGATCAGCTCCTTCGAGAGCGTATCCTCGAGGCGCTTACCGCAACCGGGCAGAACCGCTCCATCGCCCGGGACGAGGTGGATCGCCACGCTCCGCTCCTGGACGGTGCCTACACCGTGCGGGGTTCCCTCGCACCCTGAGGGGCACACCTATGGCTGCCACGACGACCCGATCCCGCCGCCGGGCGCAATTCCTCCTGGGGTTTGGCGTCTACTTCGTGCTCCTCTGGGCCTTCTGGAACACCCCGGTCGTCTACCCCATCCAGGTTTTCGTCGTATTTCTCCATGAGATCAGCCACGGCCTCATGGCCATCGCCACGGGCGGCTCCATCCAGCGCATCACGTTGAATCCCAGGCTCGGCGGAGCCTGTTATTGTGCCGGGGGAAACGCCTTCCTGACCCTTTCGGCCGGATACCTGGGAAGCCTGGTGTGGGGCGGTCTGATCCTGGAAGCGGGGCGGAAGTCGGGCCCCTACGCCCACCGATTGACCACCGCCCTTGGCGTGTTCACCGTGGTGGTCACGATTCTCTTCGTCCGGAGTGGCTTCGGGATCCTGTTCGGGCTCCTCTTCGGTGGCGCGCTCCTGGCCGTCGCCCGCCTGGTGGGTGCGCGTGCCAACCGGGTCATCCTCATGGGCCTCGGGCTCACCAGTTGTCTCTACGCCATCCTGGACATCAAGAGTGACGTCCTGGACCGTCCACAGCTCCCTTCGGACGCCCGGATGCTCGCCGAACTCACCGGTGTGCCCACCGTGGTCTGGGGCATCCTGTGGATCGCCATCGCCGTGGTGGTGAGCGGGTGGCTCCTGGTCCGAAGCTACCGGGACGCTTGAGAGCGTCGGTCCCCCCTTTACTTTCCGGGGGGAACAACGATACCTTCTCAGCGACCCCCCATGGGGTCTGGGCCGGAGACGGATTGCCTCGTGTTTTCCGTCACACCGGACCGCGGGACGAAGATCCCGCCGGCGCCTCGCCCTATGTCGTCCCGAAATAAGGAGGTGATCCCTTGTCTAGTCCCAGTAGCCACTCCAGCCTGACACGGGCAAGCGATCGCCGCATCGGCCTCTGACAGCCGAACGGTTCGCTAGCTGTTCAAGCCCTGCGTGATCGATCGCGTCAGGTTGGACGGCGAGACGGGCGGTCCCCTTCGAGCGTAAGCTCGTTGGGGACCGTTCCAATTTCAGGGGTATCCA
>PWZC01000152.1 GCA_003567615.1 Gemmatimonadota bacterium
ATCCCTGGGTAGACGAGGTGCAGCTCGCCCGGACTGAAACGGTGCGGTGGACATCCACCGACGGGACCGAGGTGGAGGGGCTCATCGTCTACCCCCTGGATCACGATCCAGACCGTCGCTACCCCCTGGTGACGGACATCCACGGCGGTCCTGCGGCGGCCTACGTGAATGAATTCCTCCCCACCTCCTCCAACCCCCACCGGGCCTATGGCCACTACTGGGCAGCCATGGACTACGCCCTGTTCCTTCCCAACTACCGGGGCTCGTCCCACTACGGACACGATTTCCAGGTCGAGATCGTAGGCGACTACTGGACCCGGGCCACCGAGGACATCCACACCGGCATCGACCACCTCGTCGAGGCCGGTCTGGCCCACCCCGATTCCCTCCTCATGATGGGGTGGTCCGCCGGCGGGCACTGGTCCAACTGGATGTTGGTGACCACCGACCGCTTCCGGGCCATCGCCACGGGAGCGGGGGTGACCAACTGGATCTCGCTGTATGGACAGACGGACAACCAGGCCTCCCGGGAGTGGTATCTGGGTCGGGACGCCGGCCTGAATGCCCCCAACCAACCCTGGCACGACTTCGATCACTGGTGGGCCGAGTCTCCCCTCAAGTACATCGAGAATGCATCGACCCCCACGCTGATCCACTTCCCGCAGGCGGACCAGCGGATTCCCATGCCACAGGGGCAGGAACTCCACCTGGCGCTGAAGAAGTTGGGAGTGCCCACCGAGTTCCTGGTCTATCCCGATGAGCTCCATGCTCTTCAGGATCCCAGGAATCAGTTGGTGAAGCTCATGGGGGAGGGGGGCTGGTTCGAGACCTGGCTTCGGGATCGGGGTCCCTGGCTGGACTGGGATGAGGTGCTCTCCGTCGCCGACGGGATCGAAGCGGCGCTGGCCGAGCCCTGATCCAAGCCGTCTTCCCATCGCTGCCTCCATCCACCCGACCCCGCCGACCCCCTGGCCCCACATGTCAAAGTCCACCGACCGATTCCGTGCCGGCTCCGGCAAGCGCGTCTTCCGGAGCCTGTGGTTCCTCGCCGTCGCCCTCCTGATCCCGATTCCGGGAACGTGGGGCCCGTCGTCGCCTCTGGGGCCAGGGGTCATCCATGCCCAGACGGACGAGACGACCCTTCTCCTGCGGATGCCGGCGGTGAGTGAGCGGCACGTGGCCTTCGTCTATGCCAACGACCTGTGGATCGTGGATCGAGCCGAGGCGGAGGCGCCCGAGGGGGCCGACGCACGGCGCCTCACCTCCCACGTGGGGGCCGAGACCCATCCCCGATTCTCCCCTGATGGGCGTTGGCTTGCCTTCACCGGCCAGTACGGCGGCCGTCAGGACGTCTACATCGTTCCGGCGGTAGGGGGTGAACCCCGGCGCCTCACACACCATCCAGGGCCCGACCTCGTGCAGGGGTGGACGCCGGATGGGGGCGCCGTGGTGTTCCGGTCGGGGCGCCTGGGCCACCCGACCGCTCAGACCCGCTTCTTCACGGTACCGGTGGAAGGGGGATTCCCATCCCCCCTCCCCATTCCCAGGGGAGCGTCGGGGCAGTTGGCACCGGACGGCTCGGCCATGGCCTACCAGGTGCCCACCTACTGGGACCCGGAGTGGCGGAACTACCGCGGCGGCCAGGCCATGCCCATCTGGATCGTGGACATGGCGGACTACGACCTGACCACTGTCCCCTGGGATGGGGAACGCCAGATGAGCCCGGTCTGGTTGGACGGGCTCGTGTACTTCCTCTCGGAACGGGACTGGTCCAAGAATGTCTGGTCCTTCGACCCTGCGCAGGGCGTGCTGGAACAGCGGACCTTCCACACGGACTTCGATGTGAAGCACGTGGACGCCGGGGGTGGTGTGCTGGTCTACGAGCAGGGGGGTCACCTGCACCTCTTCGATCCGGCCCGGGGTGGCAGTCACCCCCTCAGAATCCACGTCCGCGGCGACCAGAGCCATGCCATGCCCCGCTGGCATTCGCCCTCACCGACCCAGTTGCAGCAGGGATCGCTCTCTCCCACCGGTCAGCGAGCGCTCTTCCAGCTCCGAGGTCAGATCGTCACTGTGCCGGCCGAACAGGGCGATCCGAGGGTGGTAGCACCCGGATCCGATCATGCCAGCCGCGATCCGGCCTGGTCTCCGGACGGGAGCCGCATCGCCTGGTTCAGCGATGAGGGCGGTGAATACCGCCTCGTCATCGTCCCCCAGGACGGCATGGGAGAGCGCCAGGTCCTGGACCTCCCCGAACCGTCCTTCTTCTTCGGACCACGCTGGTCGCCGGATGGTGAGCGCATCGCCTACCGGGATGCCGGGATGAGCCTCTGGGTCGTGGAGCTGGCATCCGGCGAGGCGTATCGGGTGGACACGGAGCGGCATGCCTACCCCGAGCGCTCCCTGGATCCGGTCTGGTCTCCGGACTCCCGGTGGCTTGCCTACGCCCGGCGTCTGGATAGCCATCTCCGCGCCATCTTCGTCCACGACGTACGGAGCGGAGAGACCCGTCGTCTCACCGACGGGCTGTCCGATGCCTACAAGCCCCAGTGGGACGCATCCGGGTCCTACCTGTACTTCCTGGCCTCCACCGACTACGGACTGAACACCGGGTGGCTGGACATGTCGTCCTATGACCGGCCGGTGACGCGTGGCATCTATCTGGCCGTGCTCTCCGAGGACGAACCCTCGCCCCTGGCACCTCGAAGCGATGAGGAGCCCGCCCCTGGCGACGCGGAGGACGCCGACACCGAGGGAACGGATGACGTGGCGGTGGTGCGCATCGACTGGGAGGGGATGGATCAGCGCATCCTGGCCCTGCCCGTCCCCCTGCGGAACTACGTGGATCTCCACGCCGCCGGGGCCGGCACGGTGATCTACGCCGAGGCGGTGCAGGGACAGCCTGGCCTCCAGCTCCACCGATTCACTCTCGAGGACCGGGAGGGGCGTCCATTCCTGGGTCCGGTGCAGCATGCGGCCGTGTCCCACGACCGGTCCAGGCTCCTGTATCGGAGCGGGAACCAGTGGGGCATCGTGGGCACCGTTGGGGGAGCACCGGCGGTGGGCGACGGTTCCCTGGACCTCTCGGGGCTGCGCATCCGCATCGACCCCCGGGACGAGTGGGAGCAGATGTTCGAAGAAGGGTGGCGGATCCAGCGCGACTTCCTCTACGTGGACAACCTGCACGGAGCCCCCTGGGACGAGGTCCGGAGCTGGTACCGCCCCTGGTTGGACCACGTGCGGCATCGGGCCGACCTCACCTATCTCCTGGAGGTCATGGG
>PWZC01000349.1 GCA_003567615.1 Gemmatimonadota bacterium
CTGGTCTTCCACCTCATGGAGCCCGAAGATGAGAACTCCTTCGCCATCACCGGGGCCTTCATGAGTGAAGCGCGGGTGGGGGGGATCCTCCCTGTGCACCGGGTGGTGGAGCGGAGTCCGGTGGCCCGGGAGCGGGTGAGTCCGGCGCCGGGGCGGTGAGGGAGAAAGCATGGACCGCAGACGGGCGGCGTGACCGGTTCACGCCGCCCGTTCCGTCCGTTCAGGTCCCGGTCCCAGCCACCCCCGGCTCCGGGCCTCGGATTCGTGTGAGGTGGTGAGGAGCCGTTCCCCCGCCGGTCAACCACTCGGTCAGATCTCACCCCTCCGCGCCACCAGTTCCCGCTGTATCTCCTCCGTCCTTTCTTCGGTCAGGTCGTAGCCCCACATCACCCAGATGGCGATGGACGCCGTCAGGGCAGGGATCACGATGTCGGCGATGCGGAGGTTGGTCATGGTCTCGGCCGTCTGCGTGGCGGCGTTCTGGTCGAATCCCACCAGGGCCAGGACGGCGCCGCTCATGACCAGCGCAAGTCCCTGGCCCAGCTTCACCATCCACCAGTAGATAGCTCCGAAGGTGCCTTCCTTCCGAGGCATGCCGTTCTCCAGTTCGTCCAGATCACACACGTCTGCCGTCATGCTCATCATGAGGACGAAGAGACCGCCGATGCCGAAGGCCATGAGGGGGATGGGCATGAACATGAGCCACGGATTGTCCGGGTTGAAGCCCCACCACTTCAAGATGTATCCGACGACGGAGATGGCCGTTGAATAGATGAAGGCATTTCGCTTCCCGACCTTGTTCGCCATCCAGGTGATGATGGGAATGACCACGAAGGCCGTGAGGAAGGCACTGACGGTGGAGAACCATGCCGGCCAGTTCCCGGTGACCTCGTAATCGCCGTTGAACAGATAGAACAGGATGATGAAGTAGCTGAAGGACGCCACCATCTGGAAGCCGTTGAATACCAGAAAGGTCGCTCCGCACAGCCGCACGAAGGGCCTGTTCTTGAAGACCTCCCCCATCTTCCTGAGCAGATCCTTCAGGTTGCCCACGGCATCCTTCAACGTGAGGTTCGCCTGGTTCGTGATGTTCTCCTGGCTGATCTCCCGGCAGAACAGTCCCGGTAGGATCCCCAGGACGATGCACGCCGCGCCCACGACCCAGGCCATGGTGCGAACCCCGTCGGCCTGATCGGCGAACAGGTTCGGGGTGGCGATGATCACCCAGAACCAGGGCACGATCATCCAGGCGAACTGACCGACGGTCTGGGCGAACCCCATGAGTCGGGTCCGCTCCTTGTAGTCGCCGGTCATCTCGTAGCCCAGCGCGATGAGGGGCGTGGAGAAGATGGTGTTAGCCCCGATGAAGAGCAGGGACATGAGGAGGAAGTACCAGAAGTTGAACAGCTGGCCGGCCTCGGGATTCATCTGCCAGAGCATGATGAACATGAGCCCCGCCAGAATGGCGCCCATGAAGATGTAGGGTCGGCGCCGGCCATACCTCGACTGCGTGTTGTCGGACACATACCCCATGATGGGGTCGGTGATGGCGTCGAAGAGCCGCGGCAGGCCACCCAGGAGCCCGGCCAGGAACGGATTGATGCCGAAGGCCGTGAGGAGGAAGAACTGGAATACCCCCAACGCCCCGGGCAGCAGGTTGTTGACCAGGTGCCCCGAGCCGAAGGCGGCCTTCTGGAGAAAGGGGATCTTCTTTCGGCGCGGTGCGTCCTGAGCTGTCATTCGGTGGGGCTGCCGGTTGCGGGGAGGAAGGGTAGCGGGGTGGGGTGAGGATGAAGCGAGGCGACTCTGGGGCGCGGAAGGGCGCTCGATGGTTACCGTTGCCTTCGCTCGCGGATTTCGCGGTCGGTGGGGGGCACCAGCACATCCTCCATGAGGGCGTCCAGATCGCCGTCGTAGCTCCTGGTGATGGGCTGGCCGTCCCGGGTCAGTCCCTCGAAGACGCCTTCGTCGACCAGGTCCCAGAGGGGGAACTTGGCCTCAGCCTGCAGATTGATGAGGCCGAAGTGGTTTTCGGATCCCAGCGGGTTGCCCGCATCCTTCCAGGGCTCGTCGAAGGCCTCGAAGTAGAAGACGGTGATGTCGTTGGCGTTGGACCACTCCCGGATGTGGTGGTAGTACAGGCCGGACTTGTACTCGTCGATGGCGTTGGCACCGCCCTCCCCGTAATACTCGTTGGAGATGGTGGCCCATCCGGTCTCGCCGATATGCACCGGCTTGTCCACGCCGATGCTGCGCATGTAGGCCACCACGGCGTCGTACTGCCTCCGGGCCAGCTCCAGCGAGCGCTCCATGGCGTTGTGGATCTTCTCCAGGTCGCTCAGACCTTCCTCTTCATCGCGCACCCCCCAGAACTCGGGATTGTAGTGGGTATTGTGCATGGGATAGGTGTGCATGGAGATGAAGTCCACCGCTTCATACAGGGCATTCAGATCATCAGTGTGGTACTCGCTTCCTCCTCCCCCCCAGGAGGCGAAGTCATCGGATGAGGTGATCCAGAGGGTTTCGGGGAGGTCGCCCCGGGCCTTCAGCTCCTGCAGGTGGTTCACCCAGTTGAGGATGATGCCAGGCTCCACGTAGTACTCCTCGGCCCAGTGGACCATGGCCTCATTCCCCACCGCCAGGATCTTCACGATGTCCGGGTATTCCTGGGCGAGCTCAACGGCCCGGGCAATCTCAGCCTCGTTCCGGGGCGCATCCCTATCGCGTATCCGCTCCGGCTCGTCGGTCCAGGCGTGCTTGGCGTCGATCCAGGCGCCGAGCATGACGAACATCTCGAAATCCGGATCGTCGGCCCGAAGCTCACGTATGGCCTGAAGAAGATTCGCGGCTTCGTCATAGTGCACGTTGTAGGTCCGGAGCAGCCTCACCCCCATGGCCTGCAGGATGCGCATGTCTTCCTTGAGCTGCGGAAGGGTCGGCTGGATATTCCGGGTGGTCTCACGATATCCGCCGTAGGAGATGGCCTGGTACTCCGCGTTGCCCAGAATGTCCTCGGCCGTAATGGTCAGGACCGAGGGGTCGCCCGTTGACCGCTCATCCGACGCACATGCCGCCGACATGAGGGTGATGGCGATGGATGCGAAGAGAGATACGAAAGGTCTCATGGGGGTGGCCGGTGGCCTCGCTGTTCGTGATCCGAGCTATCCTCGATAACCCGGCAGGGCCGGCATCCATTGAAAATTGAAAAGCCGTCCAGGCGATCTTCGGAAAGGGCGCCAAGGTACGGCAGGACCTTTCGGGAGGGCAAGCACGGTCGGA
>PWZC01000155.1 GCA_003567615.1 Gemmatimonadota bacterium
CTGAAATCAAGACATAGGGGTGTTTATTATTCACATTCAGATAGTGCAAGTGTTAAAATCTATAAATATAGTATTGTAACTCATATTCCGCAAGTCTAAATTGCAGTTTTGATGAATTTTTTAAGCTTATATCTGATTGTAATTTATAGAGTTAGTAGCATCGTCTGTTCTTAGATTTTATTATTTTTTCCACGGTGAATCCTTTGATTGTCGAGTTTTCTCAACCATATCTTTTGCATGGGTATCCACAATATTCTTGATCTCCTTATCAATTGACAGGAGTTCTCTGCGTAATTGACGAAAGGTTCGGTATGCATCTGTCATAGATTTCACCCACACTGCATCAGCTTCACGAACAGACTTACTTCGTGATGTTCCTTGTTCATCTAGCCAGGTAAGGTATCTCAGCGGGTGTCCTTGCTGAGCCGAAGCACACCAGCAGTTGGGTTTTCCACATTTCCGGTATCCTTCGTTATATGAGCCTGGAAGCATCGCATTCAAGGCATAGATAGCACTCAGCAGGCTGAGTCGACGGGTATGCAGCGTGTGGAGGCTTGTTGGTATTGACATCTGTACCTATAGTATATATAATACGTACAGATGTCAAGCATGTATTCCCCATCGCTTCAGCGATGTACCGTAGGTTCAATTCCTCTTGCTGCTGCCATAGCCCGAGAAATAGGATTGCCGGACCTGCTTGACCAAGCAGTCGGCTCCTACGGCAATGAGGTAATTCAGCCCGCAGATACCTTGATGGTGTTACTCTTCAACATCACTTTAGGCAGGCAGCCGCTGTACGAACTGCATGACTGGGTAGGCAAGATGGACCCGCGATGTTTCATGCTCCCTGCTGCTGCCGTATCACAGCTCAATGATGACCGGTTTGCCCGGGCATTGGACAAGCTCTATGCTGCTGACCGGGCTAGCTTGATGACAGATGTGGTCATACGAATGATCCGCAGTGCCTCATTGGATCTGCAACGGGTCCATAATGACAGCACAACGGTGAAAGCCTATGGGAAGATTCCTGGAGTAACTGCTGCCGGGTTGGAGCTGTGCAAGGGAAAGAGCAAGGATCATCGTCCGGATCTCAAGCAGCTGCTGTTCTGCCTGACAGTCTCTGCCGACGGGGCAGTCCCGGTTCATTACAAGAGCTATTCGGGCAACCGCACTGATGACACGACCCATATAGAGACCTGGGATACGCTCAATTCGATTATTGGAACCCCTGAGTTTCTGTATGTAGGTGACTGCAAACTGTGTACAGCCAAACAGCTGTCCTACATCACTGAGCATGGGGGACGGGCTGTCACCATAGTTCCTGAAACCTGGGGCGAAGTAAAGGAATTCAAAGCACAACTGCGGCAGGCACCAAAGCGAAAACGGAAACTGCTGGTGCGTCCAGGTTCAGCTTCAAAACCCGATACCGTCTATAGCCTGTATGCAGGGTCCTACGGCAGCACCAAAGGATCCCATGTCATCTACTGGTACCATTCCAGCGAAAAAGCATGTATTGATGCATCGACTCGGCAGCGGCGCTTGCGTCAGGCAGATGAGCAGCTTACCCTATTGCAATCTAAGCTCAACAAGCGAAAACTTACTACCCGGGAAACAGTTGCAGATCGGGTCAATGCGATTGTGAAGGCACGCAGAGTTGCTGGACTCCTGGAGGTCACTATAGCAGAGATACCGCAGGTCAGCACCAAACAGATAGGAAAAGGAAGACCAGGACCACATACCACTTATCGACAAGAAACCAGTTCCTTCATCACCCTTGCGTGGACTGTGAATAAGCATGCCGTGAGACAAGAACGACGTCTTGACGGGATATTCCCGCTGCTGAGCACCGACTCACGCCTTTCAGCAAAGCAAGTATTATGTGCCTACAAGTACCAGCCGAAGCTTGAGAAACGATTTACTCAGTTTAAAAGTGTCCATGAGGCAGCTCCTCTGCTGTTTAAGAAGATACAGCGGGTAGAGGCCATGATGTTCCTGTTCTTCCTGGCTCTGATGCTTCAGGCACTCATTGAACGGAAGGTTCGGCGACACATGAAGGAACGTACCATTGATGCACTGCCTATCTATCCGGAGTACCGATATGCCTCACATCCGACCACGGCAAAAATCCTTGGTGCTTTCGATGAGGTTTCCACATATGTGGTCCCCATGGAGGACGGTACGAAAAAGCCATTTAGAGATACTCTGTCAGCAACACAGAAATTGATATTAAGCCTGCTGGACATCACGGAAACCCAATACTGGGGAGACTGACTTACCAGCAATTAAATCGAATAAACGCAGTTTTTAACCTGCGGAATATGAGATTGTATTTACTGCTGTATTGTTTTTCTTCGGCAGCTGCAGTTTTGTACCTACCGGGAATTCCCAGGACGACCTGCATGATCTTTCGGCTTTTGCATCAGGACTTGATGCGGTTATGCGGACAATTGCCGACTCAAATGCCTTAGTATCTGCTGCAGAAGCACGGACTGTCAATGCAAGACCTGAGCCCTACAACACTTCTGACAATGATACGGTTACCATTCTTGGCACCCCAAGGGAGACCTACGAGGCATTGGCAGGAGATAAGGCCAATCATACTATTCATGTGCCTGGAAGCAGCGGATATCTGCTAGAATGGTATAATAATCCGGCATTAAACGCCAGGTTTTCCATGCAGCCCCATGGAGAAGATCACTACCTGATCAAGCTGCACGTATACGATACCGGCGATTTCCTGCTTGACTTCGTCTATGAGGAGTATCGTGTACATAAGGACAGCTGGGATCCTCCGCTTGATAGTGAAGATGAGAAAGGATTCATTAGCTACTACGACCGTATGACCGACGGCTCCAAGATTGAGCACGTTCATTGGGAGTCCAGCACCTGGGGTGATTCACAGGTATTCACTATTGATGTGCCAAGCATTCATGACAATATCAGCGCCTATACCTTCACCATCAGCGACGATTCAGTTGAGCCTACCATGTTTGAGACAGATACTGTAATCCCTGCACCGGAAAGGGATAGCGAGGGTGATTTCTATATCTACAAGGAAAGCATTGGAAACTACAGAGCGACGTCAGCCGCATCACGGGCGGCTGCTTTCCGTAGGCCCGACTACGAGTCAAAGAGCTTCTATGCAGAGCTTGATGGAATTGATATACGGACCATGGCCGTATTCAGTCTCCAGAATGTGGCAAGGAGCAGAGGGAATGTAGCAAGGACCGTTACCCGCAGCCGGCAGGAATATGATGACGGACACGATTTCATCA
>PWZC01000078.1 GCA_003567615.1 Gemmatimonadota bacterium
CTCCTGCTCCCTCTCTGGGCGCCGCTTCCGGCCGAGGCCCAGTACTTCGGTCGAAACAAGGTGCAGTACGAGACCTTCGACTTCCGGATCCTCGAGACACCCCACTTCGAGATCTACTTCTACGACGATCTGGATGACTCCATCGAGGATGTGGCCCGGCTGGCCGACCGCTGGTACGAGCGGCTGGCCCGCCTCTTCAGCCACGAGCTGGGCGAGCGGCGCCCCCTGGTCTTCTACGCCACCCACCCCCACTTCCAGCAGACCAACATCCTCCCCGGGCAGCTCGGCGAGGGGGTGGGCGGGGTGACGGAGGGGCTCCGGGACCGGGTCATCATGCCGGTGGGATCGTCGTGGGCCGACACCGATCACGTGCTGGGCCACGAGCTCGTCCACTCCTTCCAGTTCGATCTGGCCGGGCGCCGGGCCGGGCTCCAGGGGCTCATGCGCCTCCCCCTCTGGTTCGTGGAGGGGCAGGCCGAGTACCTCTCCCTGGGCGGGCACGCCAGCCACACCGCCATGTGGATGCGCGACGCCGTGCTCCGCGACGAGTTCCCCACCATGCGGGACCTGAGCCGCAACCAGATGCGCTACTTCCCGTACCGCTTCGGCCACGCCTGGTGGGCCTGGGTGGGCGGGCGCTGGGGCGATGAGGTGTCCGGCGACCTCCTCCGGGTGGCGGTGCAGAGCAACATCGAGACGGCGGCGCGCCAGATCCTGGGAATGTCGCCCGACTCCCTCTCGGCGATGTGGAAGGAAGAGTCGGTGGCCCAGTACGGCGCCCTCATGGAGGGTCGGACCCCGCCGCAGGAGGCGGGCACCCTTCTCCTCTCGCCCGAGACCGGGGCCGGGAGGCAGAACCTGGCGCCGGCGCTGAGCCCGGACGGGCGCTACGTGGCCTTCCTCTCGGAGAAGGACCTGTTCACCATCGAGATCTTCCTGGCCGATGCCCGGACCGGCGAGATCATCCGCCGCATCACCAGTTCGGTTCGCGACGCCCATCTGGACGCGCTGCGCTTTCTGGATTCGGCGGCGGCGTGGTCGCCGGACGGAGAGCACCTGGCGGTGGTGGCCTTCGCCCAGGGCCGGAACCAGATCCAGCTCTACCGCACCCGGGACGGGGGAACGGGTCCCCTCCTCCGGGTCCCCGAGGAGATCGGGGAGATTCGGAGCCCGGCCTTCAGCCCCGACGGTGGCAGCATCGTCTTCTCGGGGAAGGTGCGGGGAACCACCGACCTCTTCCGGAAGAATCTGGAATCGGGAGAGGTGACCCGTCTCACCGAGACTCGCTACTCGGCCATGCAGCCTTCCTTCTCGCCCGACGGGCGCCTCCTCATCTTCGTCACCGACGAGGGGCCCGACACGAGCTTTGACCGCCTCACCTTCGGGCCCGCCGCCCTCATGGTCATGGACCTGGAGACCGGCGAGAAGGAGCGCCTGGCGCCCCTGGGCGGGGCCGAGCACTGGAACCCGGTCTTCGCTCCGGACGGGCAGAGCCTCTACTTCCTGGCCGATCCCGACGGGTTCCGCGATCTCTATCGCCTGGATCGGAGCTCGGGCGAGCTCTGGCGGGTGACAAATCTGGCCACCGGGGTGAGCGGGATCACCGCCGCCACCCCGGCGCTGAGCGTGGCCCTGGAGACGGGGAGTGTGGCCTTCTCGGTCTTTGACGGTGGCGAGTACCACGTCTTCGGGCTGGATGGCGCCGAGGCGGTGGGTGAGCCGGTGAGCCCCGTCCAGCTCCTGGCGGTGGACGGAGACCGCCTCCCCGGCGCGGCGCCCCGGAGTCAGGGGCGGGTGCAGACCCTCCTGGCCGACGCCGAGACGGGTCTGGTGGGGCGGGGCGTCCATCGGCCCGCCGAGGCCCGGGTCTTCCGGCCCAGCCTGGGGCTCGAGTGGATCGGCCAGCCCACCATCGGCGCCGGGGTCGATCAGTTCGGCACCTTCATCGCCGGCGGGATCGCGGCCCAGTTCTCCGACATGCTGGGGAACCGCCGCCTCTTCACCGCCATCCAGGCCCAGGGCGAGATCCAGGACATCGGGGGGCAGGTCTTCTACTCCGATCTGGAGCGGCGCTGGAACTGGGGGACGGGAGTCTCCCACGTGCCAAACCGCTTCGTCCAGGGCGGCTTCGTCCGCGACGGGCAGCAGACCTCCCTGGTCCAGGACATCTTCCGGATCCGGCAGACGCAGGCGCTGGGGCAGATCCAGTATCCCTTCTCCCAGATCCGGCGCGTGGACTTCACCGCCGGGTTCAACCGCTTCGACTACTCGGCCGAGCGACGGCTCTATCCCGTGAATCAGTTCGGGCAGATCATCGGAGAGGAGCAGCGCATCGATCTGGATGCGCCGGACGCCCTGAACCTGGGGCAGGCCTCGGTGGCCTTCGTGGAGGACAATTCCTTCTTCGGGTTCGTCTCACCGGTGCGGGGGTGGCGGGCCCGTTACGAGCTCTCCCAGACGGTGGGGAGCGTGTCGTACACCCAGGCCCCCCTGGATCACCGCCGCTACTTCGCGCCGCACCAGAACCTGACGGTGGCGGCCCGGGGGCTCCATGTGGGGCGCTACGGGGTGTCGGAGGCGGATGAGCAGGTGCTCCGGCCCATCTTCCTGGGTTGGGAGACCTTCATCCGCGGCTACTCGCCCCAGTCGTTCCAGCCAGGCGAGTGCACCGATGCGGGCAACGACGGGTGCCCCGAGTTCGATCGGCTCCAGGGTCAGCGCATCGGGGTGGTGAACCTGGAGGCCCGGATACCGCTCCTGGGCACCGACCGCTTCGGGCTCATCAACTTCGGCTTCCTCCCCACCGAGCTGGTGTTCTTCACCGACGCCGGCCTGGCGTGGAACTCGTGGGATGAGACCGACCTCCGCTTCGAGCGCCAGACCGCCGATCGGGTGCCGGTGTTCAGCAGCGGAGTGAGCGCCCGGATGAATATCCTGGGCGCCTTCATCCTGGAGGCCTACTACGCCCAGCCCTGGCAGCGCCCCGGACGCGGTTGGCACTGGGGGTTCAACCTGGCGCCGGGGTGGTAGGCCTGGATTCGTGAGGGAAGGAAAGGCGCCCTCCCCCGGTCTGAGGATGACCGGGGGAGGGCGTTCCCCCCCTACGGCCAGGGGAGGGGCACCACCGGGAAGCGGGAGCGGGCGCTCGGGTCGTCGCGGCCGTCGAAGTAGCGCTCCAGGTCGCGGGTGGCCTGGGCCAGATGGGCCCGGGCCTCGGGGGTGCCGCCGCTCCGGCCCTGGAGGTCGTCGTGGAGGGCGGCCAGGTGGTA
>PWZC01000319.1 GCA_003567615.1 Gemmatimonadota bacterium
AGATCGGAGAAGGGGTTTGCGCAGTCGAAGCGTGTCCAGAGGGCGGCGCCGGAGGGTGCCCGGAGCTGGTAATCCGTGCAGCCGAAGGTCCGGATGACCTGAACGGTGATGCTGTCGCCCACGGCGCCATCGAAGGTCACGAAAGCGTTCTGCCCCGGTGTGTCGATGACCACCACGGCGGGGTCGCCATCGATGGAGGTCTCCGCCTCGGCGTCCAGGAGGATGCTGCGCACGTAGACCTCCGCGTCACCGACGCCGTCGAGATTCGGGTCGATGAAGAGCGTCCAGGTGCCTGACTCGGTCAGGGTCAGCGGACCGGAGAAGGGGTTGCCGCAACTGAAGGGACCCCAGAGCACCTCTCCCGAGGGGGCCCGGAGCTCGTACCCTGCGCAGCCGAAGGTCTGCAGGATCTGGAGGGTGACCGGGTCGCCGGCCTGCCCCTCAAAGGTCACGAACGCATTCTGGGCCGGTGCCTCGATGACCACCACGCCGGGGTCGCCGTCGATGGTGGTTTCCGCAGTCGCGTCCAGCGGGACGGTTCGCACCCACACCGTGGCCTCGCCGAAGCCGCTCCCGTTGGGATCGATGAAGAGCGTCCAGGTCCCCGTTTCCGGCAGGATCAGAAGGTCCGAGAAGGGGTTGCCGCAACTGAAGGGACCCCAGAGCACCTCTCCCGAGGGGGCCCGAAGTTCGTAGCCTCCGCAGCCGTACGTCTGCAGGACCCGGAGGCTGACCCGGTCGTCGGCCTGTCCCTCGAAGGTCACGAACGCATTCTGGGCCGGTGCCTCGATGACCACGACACCGGGGTCGCCGTCGATGGTGGTCTCGGCCCAGGCATCGAGTGGCACCTCCCAGATGGTGATGCGGGCGTCGATCCCGGGCCCGGAGGTGTGGACGATCTCGATGCGGTACTCTCCCGTGGCTTCCAGCACCAGAAGGTCCGTGAACCAGCCTCCGCATCGAGGCGCCAGGACCACTTCTTCTCCAGTCGGGTCCAGGATTGTGTAGGTGGCGCAGAAGTCTGCGAGGTGCTCCACGAGGATGGAGATGCGCTGATCGGCCACGCCGAAGAAGGTAACCACCTCCGTCTCTCCAGGCTCGGCCTGGACCATCACCGGGTCCATGCCGGGGACCAGGGTGCAGTCCGGGCACTCCGCGGCGGCCTCCACGGTGAGGGTCGCAGTCCCGCTCACTCTTCCCGAGGAGGCGGTGATCACCACCTCTCCCTGGTCCTTACCGGTGGCCCAGCCGCCCTCATCGATCTCGGCCACAGCGGGATCGGCGCTGGACCAGACGACGGGCGCCCCGCTGATGGGCCGGCCGTGAATATCCCGGACCGTGGCGGTGAAGAGCTGTCTCCCCCCCACCGGGACGGTGGCCTCCCGGGGCTCTACAGTGACGCTCCCTGCGATTCCCGTCTCGACCCGGAAGCGGATGGGAAGGGTCCTGCCACGGAGCACGCCAAGATAGGCCTGATCGACATTCCGGAGGTCTCGGGCACTGGCGACCACACGGATGTCCGCGTAACCCAGAACCCATTCGGTTCCCGCCTCGGGACCGTCCACCAGCACCTGGATCCGGTACGGGAGCTGAGTGTCCAGGTCGAATCGTTCCGTGTGCCAGTTCACGATGTAGTGCTCATCGACCTCATCGACGCGCACGGTGGTCGAGGCCGGGCTCCCCTCCCCGGAGAATTCGGCCACCACCACGGCGCACTCTCCGTTCCATTCACAGATCCGGACCCGTGGCGTGAGCTCGGCGTCGAAACGTCCGGTGATCGCGGGGTCCGGAGCCATGGGGGGCAACCAGTGGAAGCCACCGGGCTCGTCGCTGAGTGGACCTTCTGCGGAGAGGGTGGCGAAGGCGGAGAGCTCCGGGGATTCCGGGAGGTCCAGCCCCGTCACGGAGTGGTGGTCGCCGCAGCCGGCGAGAAGGGCCAGGATGAAGAGGAGGGCGGTCGCGCGCCCCCTGGTGATGGCCCCGATCATCCATAGACGCATGGAGGTATCCCTGACTGTCTGAAGAAGGCTGTTACCGCTGGTTGTCACCTTCTACCTGCGCAGGAACTGCCTGAAGGGGGCAGTTCAGACCAGTGAATTCCCAGGGTTCTCCAGAACGCATTCCAGTCGAAGTTCAGCGTCGGGCGGACGTCGTTGTAGGCCATGACGGTGCGCACGCCAGCCGGTGAGAGGGCGAAGACCAGGGCATTCTCCCCGTTGTGGGCGACCCTCACCTCGGTGTGCTCGGTGGTGCCTCTCCGAAGGTGGGGGGGGCAGGCAGGAGTTTCTCCTTGCGTGCGTAACGAATCAGGTAGTAATTCGGAGTTGGGAGGGGTGCAGCGTCACGGTGGCGCGTGGCCAGTCGGCTTCTGGTGCATCAGGGGTTCGGGCAGCCCTCTCCCTTCCCCCACATTGGAGGTCCCATGGCTAGCACCACCCGTTCACGCTTCGCCCCTGCACCTCTCCTGCCCGCTGCCGTCTCCCTGGTTCTGCTCCCTCTCCTCCTGGGGTGCGATAGCAGTCCGACGGGGGATGATCCCGGGGGGCTGGCCGCCGCCGGGACCTTCAATGCCAATGTGACCGGACATGTGACCACCTCCTTTTCAGGGGAGGCCAACTCTGCGCCCGGGGCGCCCCGCGGCTGGGGGATCGCACTGGGAACGGGAGCCCCTCCTTCCATCGTGATCACAACTCTCGAGAGCGAGAGGCCGGCGGCGGGCACCTACTCCATCATCGAGTCGGCCCTGGCGCCTGGGGCGTCTGAGACCGTGTTCTTCGCCTCCTTTGTGGCCGAGCTTGGAGCCGGCTCCTACACCTCAACGTCCGGAACCCTCACGATCCAGTCGTCATCTCCTTCGAGCGTTGTGGGCTCCTTCAGCTTTCAGGCGCAGCGAGGCACGGTGGGAAATCCCCTTGTCGTGAACGTACAGGGGACATTCAATGCCACGAATAGGGGAGGGTGAGGTTACCATGTTGCCCTCCCCGGTCCCGTATCCCGCCCCTGTCACATCCCGTTCCCATGGCTGCCGTCTTCATTGCCCGTCGCCACTCCCGGATCCGCCGCCTCCTTGCGGCGACTCTGCTCCTCACCCTCCTGGGGGTGTCGCCGCGTGACGTCGGGACCTCGGCATTGGACGCACCAGGGTCTACTGGCCCCGACCCGCTGGGCTCCGAGCTGGAGGGGCTGATCCCGGCGGTGATGACCCGCCACGGGGTGACAGGGGTGAACGTCGTGGTGCTCCGAGACGGTGAG
>PWZC01000011.1 GCA_003567615.1 Gemmatimonadota bacterium
ACGGTCCACCTCGGGAAACCGGCCCGGCGGCTGAACGGGGTCCACCTCCTGCACTCTCCCGGCCTCCAGGACCACCAATGCGGTCTCCACGTCTGAGGGGTCGAGCCCCTCTTCCCGAGCCACCGCCTCCCGGTAGACGGCGAGCTGCGGGGCGTAGCGCTCCGAGAGCACTCCCGGATCGGTGTGACGGTCCGTCTTGAAGTCCAGGATCCACGCCCGCTGCCCCACCGGGTCCACCACCAGGCGATCCACCACGCCCTGAAGCAGGCGCCCGCCCTCCCGATCGCGAAAAAGGAAGGGCCGCTCCCGGTGCAGACGGGCCCCAGGAGGGTAGCTCGCTGCAGAGAGCACGGCGGCAAAAGACGGATGGCCGATCCACTCCCGGAACCGACCCACAAGCGCGCGAAGCTCGGACTCGGGCTCGTCACCGGCCATCCGTCGGGCCACCGCCATGAGCTCGTCGTCCCCGGGGCTCCCGTCTTCCACCCACCCCACCGCTTCGAACCAGGCGTGGATGAGCGATCCGCGGCTCCGGGCCCGCTCGGCTTCCTGAAGGAGGAGGTGGCCCAGCCGGACCCGCCCCCCACCCTCCAACTCCGACGGCGTGCGACGCGGCAGGAGCCGGTTTCGAGTCTCCGCCGAGCTCTGTCGGAAGAGGGACGGCCCGGGTACATCGGACGGAACGGGGGCATTGGACGGAACGGGGGCATTGGATGGGACGGGGGCATCGGGGTACTCCGATACCGTTCCGGCCGCCTCCCCGGCTCCCCCGGCGTGGGCCGCCGCACCCATCTCAGCAGGCCGGCCTCCATCCGCCGACCCCGACCCTCTCCCCCCCGACCTCCGAACGCGCTCCGGGGCCTCGGGATCATCCCACCACCGCTCCGTCCCCCGGGTATGGATCACCGTATCCGGAGGAAGCAACTCATCCGGCCCCAGGGAGTCCGCCAGACCCAGCGAAGCCAGCGAGGCCCGAACCACCCGGGCCGCCGTGGTGGCGCTGGACCGATTCTTCCCATCCGGCGCCAGGAAGACCTCCACCCCGAACCGTGCCCGGGTGAGCGCCACATAGAGACTGCTGAGCCCATCCCGAAGCCCCGCCTCCTCGCCCTGGAGCGACGCCGCCCGGGCCTGGGGGAAGAGGGGGAGATGATCGCTCTTGAGAGCCGGAAACACCCGTGTGATCGGACCGTCCACATGGGGTCGGAAGGGGATCACCTGACCCCGCCCCCGGGGGAGGAGTGGTTGGTCCAGATCCGGGAGAATCACCACATCGAATTCCAGCCCCTTGGACTGGTGGACCGTCATGATCCGAACGCCCGCCGCCGACGGTTCCTGAACGCGCTCGTCCCGAACCCACCGGACGAAGTCGCCGGGACGAAGCCCGGCCCCGTCGGCATCCCAGCGGTGTCCGAGCTCCACCAACTGCCCCAGCCGTCGCCGGTCCCGTGGGGTGGGCCCGGCACCGGGCGCGTCCACCAGATCCCGGACCCAACCGGCGAGGACGGGCCCGTACCCCTCCCGGAGAAGCCGGCGACGGATCCTCCAGGCCATGGCCTCGGCGTCGTCTCCGGACCGGTACTGGAAGCCCGGCGGTGCCAGCGCCGCAACCGGTGTGGTGGCAATCTGATAGCGGCTCGCCACATCCCCGGGGTGGTCCGCAACCCGGAGGAGGGCCAGGACGCTCAGTACCGCCGGGGAGTCCACCACCGGTACCCCTCCCTCGCCCGACGCATCCACTCCCAGGCGTCGGAGCTCCGCCATGAGACGCCCCACCCCCCGGTTCGTCCGGACCAACACCCCGATCTCCGCCGCCGGACAGGCGTCATGGAGTTCGGCCACCCGTCGGGCCGCCGCGGCCAGAAGTCGGGGACGGATGCTCGACCGCGCCGAATCGCCCTCCGGACCGCTCAGGATCCGCACGTATCCGGGAAGCCCGGAGAAGTGCGCCTCATGGCGGTCGAACCCGTTGAGCCACCGCCGGGCCGCCGGGAGGTGCTCCTCGCTCAGCACCCCACCCGCCTCGAGCCCACCGAACACCTGATTCACCAGATCGAGCACCACCTGGGACGACCGGTAGCTGAGGCTGAGCGACTGCCTCTCCAGGGTGAAGTCCCGCTCGATCCCCTCCAGGATGCGCGGCTCCCCGCCCCGCCATCCGTAGATGGACTGCTTGGGATCCGCCACGATCACGGCTCCCCGCTCGTCCCGGTGGCCGGACAGGATCTCGTCCACCAGGGGGCGCAGCGCCCACCACTGGCCCAGCGACGTGTCCTGGAATTCGTCCAGGAGGATGTGCCGGATCCGGGCATCCAGCCGGTAGTGGAGTTCGTCGCCCCTGTTCAGCGCCAGCGCTCGCCCCAGGGCCCGGGTCACATCGTCGAAGCGGTAGCGCCCCTCCGCCTCCCGCAGCGCCTCCACCGCTCCGTGGTAGCGCCGGAGAAGGGCCGCCAACGCCAGCGTCCGCTGGTGGGCCGGCCACCCCAGCGCCCGTCGCGCCAGGGCGATCCCCTGCTCCAGCCCCTGGGCCAGGGAGTCGGGGATGACGGCCTTGGAGTACAGTCGCTCGCCCTGAACCAGCTTCTTCTGGATCCCCTTGGAGAGGAAGCCATCCCAGTCCTGGTCCAGGATCAGGGCTGCGGCCTCCCTCTGTGCGTTCACCCACCGCTGATTCGGCTTGCCCGCCTTGGTCGTGGCCACCTCGCCGGCCAATACCGCCGCTGCGACCTCCGCCACCTCCCGGGGGCCTGGTAGCGGCCCCAACTCCGCCAGGAAGTCGGCGGCGAACCCCCAGGGATCGGGGGCCGAGGGATCCACCTCCCGATACAGATCGTGGAGTGCCGCCACCCGTTCCATGAGAAGCCGGTGCACCCCCTGCCCCGCTTCCCCGCCCTGGAGCCCCCGCACCATCTCCAGCGTCTCGCCCCGGTCGCTTCCGCTCAGCATGACGGAGACGGCACGGGCCCGGAGCGCCTCGTCGGCCGGTCCGCCACTCAGCCCCCAGACCGGGGGAAGCCCGAGCTCCAACCCGAAGGCCCGGGCCACGCGCTGGAAGAAGGAATCCAGCGTGCCCACGTTCACCGTGTGGAGGCGCCGCACCACCGTCGACAGAAGATCGAGGCAGCGGTGGGGCGGCAGGACGGGGTGCTCCATCCCCCCCGGGGCCAGCGCTCCCCGGGCCAGTCGCACCAGGACCCGCTCCAGGATTTCCCCGGCCGCCTTCCGGGTGAAGGTGGAGGCCAGCACCTC
>PWZC01000140.1 GCA_003567615.1 Gemmatimonadota bacterium
TGAACATCCTGTTCATGGGCCTGGTGAGTCTTCTGGGGTACTTCCTCGTGATGCTGATCTTCGGATGACGACCATGAATCGGGTTTCGCGTTGGGGCGGGGCGCGGCTGGGAGCGGCCTGGGCGCTGATGGTGGGCTTGGTCCTCGTGGGCGGAGGGTGTTCGCCGGAGGCCGGAGACGACCGGGGCGCCGGCTCCCTGGGGGAGGGCGTTGCAGCGGTGACCCCCGGGGAGGGCGTCCGAGAGGCGGGGGCGACGCCTCCGGTCCGCGTCCTCTTCGTTGGGAACAGCTATTTCTACTACAACGACAGCCTCCACAACCATCTGCGGCGGATGGTGGAGGCGGCGGATCCTCTACTGGCCGAGGCTCTTGAGTACAAATCCGCCACCATCGGGGGAAGTAACCTCCTCCATCACAATGTGGACTGGCTCACCCGCCCGGGGCGTATCGGGGTGGAGGATCCCTTTGAGGTGGTGGTGCTCCAGGATCACAGCGCGGCGGCGCTCTCCCATGCCCGGGAGGCCGACTTCCGGACGGCGGTGGCCGCCCACGACGTGACGATCCGGGGGCGCGGCGGGCGCACGGTCCTGTACATGACCCACGCCTACGCCCCGGAGCATCGACTGGCGTCGCCCGACGACATTCGCCGCATCGAGGCGCTCTACACCGAGGTGGGTGCCGAGATCGGCGCCCTGGTGATCCCGGTGGGACTCGCCTTCGAAGCGGCACTGGGCCGCGACCCCACCCTCCGCCTCCACAACGACCAGGATCACAGCCACCCCTCGCTGGCGGGGTCGTACCTGGCGGCGGCCACCGTCTACGCTACCCTGTACGGGCGCTCTCCCGTGGGGAACAGCTATGACGCCTGGGGTGGGGTGGACTCGGCTGTGGCCCGGCTCCTCCAGGAGGTGGCCCACGAGACGGTGGAGGAGTACCTGGGGGTGCGGCTGACGGCGAGGTGAGCCGGCAGGCAATGATGGCTGCCCACGTCTCAGGGCAGTTCCCAGGCCGGGACAGGGCGCCCCTCCTATCTCGGCGGTCCGGCCCCGTCCTCGTACCCCCACGCCGGGGGCGGCGTCTCGATGGGCTCCGATAGGTCGAAGTCCACACGCCAGCTCCATTCATCGCCACGGATGGTCCCGTACGTGTACCGCTCCCCGGGCTCGATGATGACCCGCCACCCCCGGGGTTCTCCGTCGGGCCACTCCCGATCCTGGATCATGAAGCGCTGTTCCGTCGGTGATCCTTCGTCGACGGTCCAGGCCCCATACCAGGTCTGATCGTCCTCGGTCCCATCGGGCCGGCGGTGGTCGTGGCGAAGCTCGATGCGGCCGTCGCCTCTTTGCCGGAAGATCCAGGTGCGGGACCGGTCCCACTCCCCGTCCAGACCCTCGATGTGGAAGGGAAGGCGGATCTCATCTGCTTCGCAGACATCGAAGTGGACCACCAGGAGTTCGTCACCCTCGAGCATGGCATCACCGGGGGGCGCGTAGCCCAGGGCGCCGGGGAAGGCGTGGCCGCATGGGGCCGACAGGTTGGCCCACCAGGCCGCTTGGGGATCGGCAACGGCCATGCCCGGGGCGGCCTCGGGGGCCGGCGTCACCTCCGGGACCGGTCCATCGTCTCCGTCGGTGTCTCCGGCACAGGCGGGGAGAGTCAGGGCCAGGAGTAGGACCGAGGCGCCGAAGGCGGCCCCGTGGCCAACCCCGCGACGGCGGTGAGTTCGGCCGGGATGGCAGCGAAGGGCGCGGAGGGAGGGATTGATCATGGACGCCTGAGGACGGTTCAAGGGAATGAGGGGGAAAATGCGAATCCAGGTTCGCATTTTCGGATCCGGGAATGTTGGTGGATCAACCACGCCTTGAGCTTGCGCCACTGGTCGCTGGGGGACAAGGGGGGCATCCCACCCCGCAGATGCGCCCCATTGAACTCGCTCGGCGTCGCCCTCGTTACCCCGAGGCCGGTGGCAGGAAGGCGATTCGCACCTTATCCTTACCTTCCCCTGACATTCTGTGCCCGCTCCCTTCATCTGTGGAGAACATCATGGTGTCCCGAGTCTTGTTCGCAGTGCTCCTTCTGCTCACGCCCCTCTCCCTCACGCCGGGCTCCGCCGCCGCCCAGCAGCAGGCCGGCGACATCGAACTCCAGTTCACCGGAACGTACTTCACCACGGTGGGGACGGACGCGTCCTTTACCTCCGGGATCATTCAGGGGAAGGGGAGCTACTTCTTCACCGATCGGGTCGAGCTGGGCGCCTTTCCCAGCCTGGCCATTTCGAGCTTCGGCTCCACCACGGACTACTCCCTGGGGCTCGGCGTCTTCGGCTCCTACTCCTTCCTCATGGAAGACGCCACCACGGTGCCATATGTGGGCTTCCAGTGGTGGAAACAGGACCTGGACGCGGATGTGGACTGGGTGGGGGTGAATGCCGGTCTCAAGTTCTTCTTCTCACCGCAGGTGGCGCTGGATCTGGGGGGCAACTACCTGACCGACACCTCGGACACGAGCCAGGGGCTGTTCCTGGTCCAGACCGGTCTCAGCTTTCTCTTCCGTCGCTAGGGGCGGGCCGTGATGCGGCGGTTGGGCGTTCCGGTCCTCCTCCTTGGGCTGCTCATGGCCGCCCCGGAGTCGGCGGTGGGCCAGGAGGTGCGGCTCCTGCCGGGTGCGGGGTTCGATGCGGGCGGTGAGGTGCGGAGCCTCGCCTTCTCCATCGACGACCGCTACCTGGCGGTGGGGGACCGGGCCGGCTATTTGACGGTGTGGGACCTGGAGAGGGAGGCCAGCGTGGTCGTGCGTCGTCCGCTGGGAGAACGCCCCCTCCGCTTCGCCGCCTTCCTGGCTGGAGACTCGGCCCTGGTGGTGGTGGACGAGAGCGGGGCCACCGGGATCCTGCCCTTCCTGGGAGATCCCCAATCCGATCCGGTGGAGGCCGGTCCCACCCTTCCCGCCGGGGCTTCGATCCTGGCGCTGGACTCGGGGCGGCGGTTCCTGGCCGTGGCCCATCCGAACCACGATCTCGACCTCGTTGACCTTCGCGCCGGTCGAAGCCTGGGGCGTCTCGAGGCGCGGGACCGGGGTGGCGAAGTGATGCATGTGGGATTCGATCGCCACGGACGCCAGCTCATCTCACTGACGGATCGGGGAGCCCTCACGGCCTGGGATCCGGGTACGCTGCAGACGCTCCGGCGGGTGGAACTCCAGGGCGACGAACTGCA
>PWZC01000187.1 GCA_003567615.1 Gemmatimonadota bacterium
GGATCTCCCACCCGGCCTTCCACGGTCCTCACGGCGCCCTCATCCGACCCGACGGCCGCTACCTCTTCCTCTCGTCCAGCGGTCCCGGCGGAATGGAGGTGGGACAGACGCTGGCGGGAGGTGCCCACCATGGGATGCACCACGGGGATCCGAACCATCACCCGGATCACGACCACCGGCCGGACCCTGGTCATGATCCGGCCCATGCCCACGGCCCCGAGGCCATGGATCCCGATGGGGTGCGGTCGGTGGGTACTCTCAGCGTCATCGATCTCTCCACCGCCGAAGTGGTGCGGGTGCTTGAGATGGGCCGGAACACCACGGGAATCGGGATGAGACCCTGGTGATTCGGGTCCGGCCGGCAGGGGAGGAGGCTGGTCGGCTTGGCCTTCTTACCCTTCTCCTCGTCGTCCTGGGGCTGGCGGCGGCGTGCACGAGGGTGCCGGCGGCGGACCGGGGGGGGCTCGAGCCTGTGCCCGGACCTTCCTTCCTTCCCTCCGATCCCCTGGAGCGGGAGATCCACCCCTTCCCGGTGGTGGGGCGGGGTGGGATGCCCTACGAGTTCCCCTTCCTGGGCGGGTTCGAGGTGCCCCGGCCCCATCTGGTGGACATCAACGGAAACGGCCTCCAGGACCTCTTTGTCCAGACATTCCGGGACGAGCTGGTCTTCTTCGAGAATGTGGGCACGGCCGCCGAGGCGCGTTTCGAATGGCGGACCTCCCGGTTCCAGGAGCTGGACGTGGGAGGGTGGGTCCGGTTCTTCGATCTGGACGGAGACGGGCGGGTGGATCTCTTTGCCGAACTTCCCAACAGCCTCATCCAGTACGTGCCCAATACGGGGACACCGGAAGCGCCACACTTCGAGATGCCGGGCCTTCCTGTGCGGGATACGGAAGGGCAGCGGATCTTCGCCGACGCCCAGAACATCCCCTTCCTGGTGGACATCGACGCCGGCGGTCGGCCCGACCTCTTCCTGGGCCGCATCGACGGGACACTGACCCGGTACGAGTTTGTGGAGATGGACGACGAGGGCCCCATCTTCCGGCGGGTCACGGACCGCTTTGCCGACATCGAGATCTACGGTGCCTACACGGATCCGCCCTCGGGGCAGGGCATCCCACTGGTGGGTCACGAGCGCCCGTCCCTTCATGGGGCCAACTCCATGGCCTTCGCCGACGTCACCGGGAATGGCGTACTGGATCTGGTGTGGGGGGATTTCTTCGAGCCGGGGCTGCTGCTCATCGAGAATGTGGGGACGCGGGAGGCGCCGGATCTCGATGTGCCTCCCGTGCTTTTGCCTGCCGAGCCAACGGTGGTGACCAGCGGGTTCAACGCACCGGCCCTGGCGGACCTTACCGGAGATGGGCGACCGGACCTCCTCATCGGAGTGCTGGGAGGCGCGTACAACGCCAACAGCACCTCGGCCAACAACCTGGTCTTCTACCGGGGGACGGAGGAGGGGGTTTTCCAACTCCAGACCACCCGATTCCTGGACGGCATCGACTGGGGAAGTGAGGCGGTACCGGCGGTGGGTGATCTCACCGGGAACGGCCTGCCGGACCTGGTAGTGGGTTCCAAGCTGGATCCTGCCACGTCACGCGCCCCTTCCCTCCACTGGTACGCCAATATGGGGGCCACTGCCGATCCTCGTTTCGAGTATCGGGGCGAGATCCCCGAGCCCGCTCACCTGAACGGGGCGCCGGTGCTGGCGGACCTCACCGGCGACGGACGGCTGGATCTGGTGGTGGGGAGCTTCAACCGAGGTGTGTTCCTGTATCGGAATGATGGAGGGGCGGATGGGCCCCGCTTCGTGCCGGTAGGGGAGGGGCCCATCGCCCGTCCGCCGCGAGGGAACTACTTCTCGCCAGCGGTGGGTGACCTCACCGGGAATGGACTGCCGGACCTGGTGGTGGGAGAAGGGTCGGGGCGTCTCACTCTCTTCCGGAACGTGGGTACGGCGGGTGCGCCGGATCTGGAACTCGTGCCCGACGGCCTGGTCGGGGTCGAGGTGGGCGCTCGGAGCGCTCCCACACTGGTAGATACCACCGGTGACGGGCTTCTGGACCTGGTGGTGGGTGCGCGAGACGGGCGGATCGTGTTCTTCGAGAACCTGGGACCCGGTTCGGACGGACTTCCCCGCTTCCGGAAGGAGGCCGTGGAGCTGGAAGGCCCCTTTCCCCGGTTGGCGGCCCCCCGCCTCGTGGATTTCACCGGGACCGGTCTCCTGGATCTGTTGGTGGGAAGCCAGGACGGTGGCATCACCTTCTATCGGAACCTGCGCTGACTCCGATTCTCGGAGCCGGTGAAGCTGTGGGCCACACCCAGGGAAGAGATCTCCCCTCCATATCTGGTGAGGAGTCGATCTCCGGTGGGTCCGAGCGGCGGAACGGAAAAAACGGCTGGGCCGACTCCCATGAGTTGGCCCAGCCGTGGCCGAGCAGACGACGCAGCTATTCCAATCTTCTGCCGTCGGATGCCCGTTTCCCCGACTTATCCCTCCAGCGGGAGTCGCGCCGTCGGCTGCCGAGCCTCCTGGGGCTCCTGTCGTGATGCAGAGATCACAAGGAAGCCCGCGATGGGGAGGAGGACCGATGTGGCGAACAGAGCAGGACCGATGGGGCTCTCAGTCGCGATCAGGCTCCAAAGCCAGAGTCCGACGAGCGCGAGGGCGAACCAGAGATTCCGGTGCATGAACATTGTTGTACTCCCAGGTCGAGGGTGGCGGTGTCTAGCTAGCATCCAGGTCGCATGCTGTACAATACCTGTGCGTTTCCTGCTCAGCAAATGGGCAAGTCCTGAACAACTGCTGTACAATAGATGGACACCGGGGTTCCCGCAAGCCCTGGAATGAAAGAACGGCTGGGCCGATCCAGGGAGAGATCGGCCCAGCCGCGGAACAGGAGGGGGGGAGGCGCTATCTTCGGCTCGCCTCGTGGGTCGCCCTGCTGCGACGCCAGGTCAGGCGTCCACTTCCCGGTTGGCTCGCTGAAAGGCAGAAATGCCCAGAAAGCCCGCTACGGGCAGCAGGACCGAGGTGGCGAACAAGACGGGTCCAATGGGGCTCGGCATGGCCACCACACGCCACCCCCAGAATGCGACAAGTGCCAGGGCGACCCAGAATCTCCACTGCTGAATCATCAAACAACTCCCACTTGAAACTCGATAGTGTGTCGGAACAGCAATTAGTACACGTGATGTAAATCAC
>PWZC01000328.1 GCA_003567615.1 Gemmatimonadota bacterium
AGGATGGGCGGATCGCCATCCTTCCGGTCCGGGGCCTCCCGGTCATCAAGCAGTGGTACGTCACGAGCCGCGAAGACAAGCGGCTGCTCCCTCCCGCCCTGGCCTTCTGGGAGTTTCTGGCCACCCGTGGGAAGGGCCTCCTTCCCGTGATCCCCGAACTCGCGACCGGTGTCGGTTCGCGCTGACATCCCGACCGCAGCCGTGCGGCCGGGTTCTCATCCACTACCCCGAGGAGGTGTCCCATGAAGGTCCGCGATCACCGGCTGGTGCTGGACAACGATGAACCGGTTCGCTTCGAAGCCAGCCCGAACCAGGGGGGAGCCATGACGCCCCGCTTCCTGGTGATGCACTATACCGCCGGCCGGGATGCCGATAGCTCCATCCGCTGGCTCACCCGGTCCGACGC
Organism: Gemmatimonadota bacterium; assembly: GCA_003567615.1. Lineage (GTDB taxonomy): Bacteria > Gemmatimonadota > Gemmatimonadetes > Longimicrobiales > Gaopeijiaceae > PWLA01. The sequence continues at coordinate 407 of PWZC01000328.1, forward strand.
CAGGGCCTCGGCCCACCTTGTCATCGCCCGGGACGGCGCCATCACCCAACTCGTCCCCTTCGATCGGGTGGCCTGGCATGCGGGACCCAGCCGCTGGCAGGGGGTCTCGGGACTGAACCGCCACTCCATCGGAATCGAGCTCGACTGCGCCGGGCTCGTGGAGCGGAAGGGGGGGCGCTGGCGGGCCTGGTTCGGAACGGCGTATCCGGACGAGGAGATCATGGAAGCGCCGCTCCGGGGGAGCGGACGGACGTGCGGGGGGCACCTCTACACGCCGGAACAGCTGGACGTGGCCCTCGAGGCTTCCCGCGCCATCATCCACGCCTACGGCTTGCAGGAATTGCTGGGCCACGAAGATATCAGCCCGGGACGGAAGTTCGATCCCGGCCCGGCCTTCCCCATGGGCTCGTTCCGTGCGAGGCTATTCGGCCGGGCAGAGGACGATTCCCCCACCTACGTCACCACGGTGAACCTGAACATCCGTAGGGGGCCCGGAACCCATCACGACCGCCTGGACGTGGGTCCGCTTCCCAAGGGCACGCCCCTGGAGGTCCTCCGGGAGGAGGGGTCCTGGCGACAGGTGAACGTTCGTGGAGAGATCCAGGGACAGCAGGACATACAAGGGTGGGTGCACGGCGACTACATCCGACGGTCCGACTGACGGCGCCTCCTCCTGGGGCGCCCCTGTCGGTTCGGGCCTCCAACCCGCATCTGCGGATGCACAGTCATTCATGAGTTTTGACGAAGTCGATCGGTCCATCGCCTCCTTCATGGACCGCTGGGGCATCTGGTCCCTGCGGGTCTCCATGGGGGTGATCTTCATCTGGTTCGGCATCCTGAAGCCCCTGGGGATCTCCCCGGCCGAGCCCCTGGTCCTGGCTACGGTGCAGTGGCTACCGGTCCTGGAGCCCCGGGGGTGGCTGATGGTCATCGGATGGTGGGAGGTGCTGATTGGAGTGTCCTTCCTCTTCCACCGCACCCTGCGCCTGGCCATCGCCCTCCTGGTCCTGCAGCTCGGAGGCACCTTCCTGCCCCTGGTGGTCCTGCCGGAGGTGGCCTTCCAGGCGGGTCGTGCCCCGTGGGCTCCGACCATGGAAGGGCAGTACATCATCAAGAACCTCCTCATCGTGTCGGCCGCACTGGTGGTGGGCGGCACGGTTCGGAGGCGGGAGGCCCGACGCCCCGCCTCTGTCGGGACGTGGGGGCGCCCGAGCCCGGCCGCCACCGACGTCTCGTAGACGCCGGCGGATCGAGCAGTCCCCCTCAGGTCACCTGGAAGGTGTGGGAGCGGCCGGGGGCCAACTCCACGACCTCGTCGTGTACCGCCACCTTCACGGTGGGTGAGGATCCCCGGTCCACGGAGACCTCGAAGGTGTCCCGCCCCATGTGGAGGGTCAGCCAGTGGCCCCGGTAGCGCATCCTCATCCGGACATCGGAGATCTCATCCGGGAGGAGTGGATCGAACCGGAGGACGTCCTCCTCAATGACCATACCGGTGTGACCCCGGTGGATGATGTCCACCGTTCCCGACATGGCGCCGAGGTGGATTCCCTCCGGCGTGGTGCCGCCCTGGATGTCCTCAATGTCGCTGTGAAGGGCCTGCTGCCAGAAGCTCCAGGCCTGGGCCCGGTCGCTCCGGGCCAGCACCCAGGAGTGCACGATCTGGCTCAGCGTCGACCCGTGGGAGGTGCGTTCCATGTAGTACGTCACCGTGCGGTCCATGGTCTCCCGGGTGAACTCGTAACCCATGTGCCCGAACAGATCCACCAGCTCGTCGAAGGAGAAGAGGTAGAAGAGCATCAGGGCGTCGGCCTGCTTGCTCGCCTTGTAGCGATTGACGTCGTCCCCCTCCGCCTCGAGCAGCCGGTCCAGCCGGTGGATGTCTCCGTAGCGCTCCCGGTATTCCGCCCAGTCGAACTCCTCGAGCGCCTCGTAACCCTCGAACTGGCTGATGATTCCGTCGTCGTGAAACGGAATCATCAGCTTCCGTGCGATGTGCCCCCACTGGGCGATCTCGGTCCCGGTCAGGGCCAGCTCCTGCTTGAGGTAGTCGGTCCTCTCCTCGTCCAGGAGGTCCAGGACGCGGAGGGCGCATCGGAGGACCCATGAAGCCATGACGTTGGTGTAGGCGTTGTTGGCCAGTGCAGGTCCATCCCGGTTCGGATCCTCGGTATGGAACTCGTCCGGGCCCACCACCCCCTCGATGACGTAGCGCTCGCGACGGGGGTCCCACTCCGTCAGACTCGCCCAGAACCGGGCGATGGAAAGGATCATCTCGGCGCCGAACGAGTCCAGGAATTCCAGGTCATGGGTGATCTTGTAGTAGTTCCAGACATTGTAGGCGATGGCGGCATTCACGTGCCGTTGCCGATGTGTGGTGTCGGGAACCCAGCGCCCGGACTTGGGATTCAGATGCAGAACCTGGGTCTCCTCCCGACCGTCACTCCCGCTCTGCCAGGGGTACATGGCCCCCTGGAGCCCGGAATCCGCGGCCAGCAGCCGTGCCTCGTCCAGACGCCGATAACGGTAGAGGAGGAGGGCGCGGGTCACCTCCGGCATACGGAAGACCAGGAGGGGGAAGATGAACAGTTCATCCCAGAAGATGTGGCCCCTGTAGGCCTCGCCGTGCCAGCCCCGGGCCGGAACGCCCGCGTCCCGATCGATGGTATGGACGGACACGGACTGGAGCAGGTGGAAGATGTGGAGGCGGAGGATCAACTGGGTCTGGACATCTCCGTTCTGGAGCTCGATATCCGAGATGTCCCAGATGTTCCGCCAGCGCTTCACGTGTG
>PWZC01000300.1 GCA_003567615.1 Gemmatimonadota bacterium
ACCGCCCTGGCGGCCCTCACCCTCCTGGCCTGCGAGCCCGGTGCAACCGACGCCGCTCCCGACCGAGCTCCCGGGGTCGGCGCCGCCGAGTACGGCATCGTGATCCACGGCGGCGCCGGCACCATCGTCCGGGAGAACCTCACCGAGGAGCGCGAGGCCGCCTACCACCAGGCGCTGCGGGCGGCGCTGGAGGCCGGGAATGAGGTACTGGAGGCCGGCGGCTCGGCCATGGACGCGGTTGTGGCCGCCGTGGTCATCCTGGAAGATGAGCCCCTCTTCAACGCCGGGCGCGGCGCCGTCTTCACCAGCGAGGGAACCAACGAGCTGGACGCCGCCGTCATGGACGGGCGGGACCTGGACGCCGGAGCGGTGGCCGGCATCACCACGCTCCGGAACCCCATCCTCCTGGCCCGGCTGGTCATGGAGGAGTCGCCCCACGTCCTCTTCACCGGCGAGGGCGCCGAAACCTTCGCCGAGCAGTTCGACCTCGAGCGGGTGGGTCCCGACTGGTTCTACACCCAGGAGCGCTGGGACGCGCTGGAACGGGCCCGGGAGCGGGAAGAGGTGACCCTGAGCTGGCACCTGGAAGAGGACCGCATGATCGGCACCGTGGGCGCCGTGGCCCGGGACCGGGAGGGCAACCTCGCCGCCGCCACCTCCACCGGCGGGATGACCAACAAGCGCTTCGGCCGGGTGGGTGACGTGCCCATCATCGGCGCCGGCACCTACGCGTCCAATGCGTCGTGCGCCATCTCGGCCACCGGGCACGGCGAATACTTCATCCGGAACGTGGTGGCCCGGGAGATCTGCGCCCGCATGGAGCACCGGGGCGAGACCCTGCAGGAGGCCGCCGACGCCGTGGTCATGGTGCAGCTCCTGGATCATGGCGGCACCGGCGGGGTGGTGGGAATCGACCGGGACGGCCACATCACCCTGACCATGAATACGCCGGGGATGTACCGCGGCCATTTCCTGGCCGGGGGCGAGCCCTTCACCGCCATCTATGCCGACGAGGGCGACGGACGCTGACCGCGGCCTTGACCCCCGATCCTCACCGCTCCGGACGCCATGTTCATCCTACTGGTGGCTGCCCTGACCCTCTTCACTCCCCTTCCGGGAGGCGATGACGTGCGCCCCTTTTCGTTTCGAGCCGCGCCGGTGGATGACCCCCGGCTCCAGCAGGCCGACTCCATCTTCGAAGCTGGCGAGCCCGGGGAGGCTCTCCAGTTGGCGCTCCGGGTGCTGGAGGAGGACGGCGAGGACTACGACGCCCTCTGGCGGGCCGCCTCCTTCGCCCTGGCCGTGGGGGTGGTAGAGGAGGCGGATGGGGGCCGCACCGACTTCTACGACCGATCGGTGGGCTACGCCCAACGCGCCCAGGGCCTCCGCCCACGGGGGATCGAGGGCCTCTACTGGGAGGTGGCCGCCGTGGGACGGCTGGCCATGGGAGCGAGCCCCCGCGAGGCCTCGGCGTACGCGGACCGGATCCGGACCGGGGCGCTGGCCATCCTGGAGCAGGAGCCGGAGCACGCTGGCGCCCACCACGCCCTGGGGAAGCTCTACGCCGAGATCATGAGCGTGTCGGGCCTCTCCCGCTTCTTCGGCCGGACCTTCATCCAGAGTGCCGCGCTGGACGAGGCGAGCTGGACGCTGGCCGAGGAGCATCTCGAGCGGGCCGCTACCCTGGCCCCGGAGATGATCCTCTTCCAACTGGACCTGGCCCGCCTGTACCGCGACCGGCGCCGCCCCGATGAAGCCCGGCAGGTCCTGGAGGCGGCGGCCCAGGCGCCCATCCGGCAGCCCGGCGACCGGATCTTCCAGGAGGAGGCTCGGGCACTTCTCCGCGAGATCTCCTGAACCTGCCCATGGACGGCGAACGGCGGGAAGGGAGTGACGGCTTCGACCGGGCCGCCCTGGACCGGGTGATCCGGCGGGCGTCGGAGCTCCAGTTCTCCGCCGACGGCGAGGCGGACCGTCCCCGTCTCTCCGAGAGCGAGGTGTTCCGCATCGGCGGCGAGGTGGGTCTGGACCCCGAACACCTCCGCCGGGCCATGGGGGAGGTCCGCGCCGAATCCCTCCTCCCGGCGTCCGAAGGCGAGGGGACGGGGCTCCTGGACCGCATGGTGGGCCCCTCCGTCGTCCGGGCCTCCCGAGTGGTGGACCGGGAGCGCGAACCGCTCCTGCGCACCATGGAGGAATATCTGGATGTGGGCGAGAGCCTCCGCCGGATCCGGAAGCAGGGGAATCGCTCGCGCTGGGCGCCGGCCGAGGGAATGCTGGCATCGCTGCAGCGGGGGCTCAACTGGGGCGGGCGCACGTACGAACTGGCCCGGTGCTCGTCGGTGGAGATGAGCATCGAGCCGCTGGGAGAGGGGCGCTCGGTGGTGGCCCTGGTGGCGGACCACTCCAAGCGGCGCGCCGAGGCCACCTTCGGGTGGATGGCGGGGCTGGGGCTGGGCGGGGGACTGGGCCTCGGCCTGGGCGTAGGGCTGGCCACCGGCATCGGCCCCCTCCTGGTGGCGCCGGGCCTGATCCTGGGAGTGGGAGCCGGAGCCGCGGCCGCCCGGAAGGACTACGGGAGCCAGGCCGGCCGGATCCATCTGGCTCTGGAGGGCATCCTGGACCGCCTCGAGGCCGGCGAGCCGCTTCTGGGCGGAACCACCTCCTGGCGTGACCGGCTGATCCAGGGGTAGGGCTACCGCACCAGCTTCCGGTACCGGATCCGCTTGGGCTGCATGGCGTCGGGGCCCAGACGCCGCTTCCGGTCCTCCTCGTATTCCTGGTAGTTCCCCTCGAACCACACCACCTGGCTGTCGCCTTCGAAGGCCAGCATGTGGGTGGCGACCCGATCCAGGAACCAGCGATCGTGGGAGATGACCACCGCGCATCCGGGGAAGCTCAGGAGCGCCTCTTCCAGCGCCCGGAGGGTATCCACGTCCAGGTCGTTGGTGGGCTCGTCCAGGAGGATCACATTCCCTCCATCCTTCAGGAGCTTGGCCAGGTGCAGGCGGTTCCGCTCCCCGCCGGAGAGGACACCCACCTGCTTCTGCTGCTCCCCTCCCCGGAAGTTGAAGGTGGAGAGGTAGGCCCGGGAGTTCACCTCGCGCCACCCGAAGTCCAGCACGTCGTGGCCGCCGGACACCTCCTCCCACACCGTGTTCTCGGGGTTCAGCGCCTCACGGCTCTGATCCACGTA
>PWZC01000434.1 GCA_003567615.1 Gemmatimonadota bacterium
CGCGTGGTGTGGGTGTGGAGATTGGCCTTCACGTGTGCGCTCCGCTCCCAATCGACACCGGCGTAGGGGTCGTGGATCTCGAGTCCGGAGTCCTGGCACCCGGCTGAGAGGCAAAACGCGGCGAAAGCGGTGGCCCGGAAGGCATGGCGGACCCTGACTGCGGCCGAACTCTTCCCAAGCATCATCATCACCGTGGGGTTCTTGTTGAGAGAGAGGAACGAGCGACGTTCCAAGCAAGATGAAGCAGCCTAGAAAGGAGGCTCCGACGTGGCAACGGCGGATACGGGACCGTGACGATGCAGGGATCCAGGACGGACAACGGGTGGACCGCCCGGAGATCCGGTCGGTCCACCCGCCACGGGCCTCACCCGAGTGCCTACTTCAGCGACACGGCGAAACGCTCGATCTCCTCCAGGACCGGAGCATTGACCCCTCGCTTCTGAAGGGTGCGGCGGAGGCTTCGTACCTCCTTTCGTCCCTCTCCGGGCCGCCCCGCCGAGACCAACGCGTGGGCCCGGTCCCGCACCAGTTCATGGTGGAGGAGGTTGACGGCAGCCCCCTCGAGCCCGGCCAGGAGGCGAGCCGCCTGCTGCGTGACCTTGAGGACCTCCTCAGGGTCGGGCGCGTGGGAGAGGGTGAGGCGGGGACGCTCCTCCTCTTCCTTCCCCTTCTCCTCTTCCTCCAGCCGGAAGTGGCTCCGGGCTTCGGCTTTGGCCACGGTGAGGGCGGCGTGGACCCCGGCCAGCGAGTCCGTGAAGCGGTCGGCCACCTCCCGAAGGACGTCCATGGCGCCCTTCAGGGCGGGTGCACTGGATCCGTCCAGGTACATGGCCAGACCCACGTCCCGGGTGAAGACATCCGACGCCATTCGATCCTCTTCCCGTCCGGCGGGATTCCCAACCCGCAGGGCATGCACTGCCGAGGGAAAGCTCACCCCCATGGGGTCGTGATAGGTGGCCCGGATGTGATACTCTCCCGGTTCGGCGAAGATGAACCCACCCTTGCCGAAGACCAGGGAGACGGTCTGGCTGAACCGGTCGGTGCCGGGCTCGGAGCCCTGGGGCTGGAGGGTGCGGGTCTCATGGGGCCCGAGTTCGCAAAGAAGCGGGTGGTGGTGGACGATCTGCCCGGAAGGCTTCTGCACGTCGACCGAGACGTAGCCGGCCTCCGGTCGGAGGTCGGCTGCCGCCTCCCAGGGGAAGGGCGAGGTGTTGCGCAGGCGGAACTCCACCTCCACCGGCTCCAGGAAGTCGACGTACCCCGCCGAACGCACCCGGAACTCCAGCGGCATCTCGCCCTCGGGGGGCATGAGGTTCGTGGCGTGCCCATGGTCCTCCAGATGGAGCCCGGTGGCCCACGCCTCTCCCCCGGGAATCACCGACGCCCGGTTTCCGTGGCGGAGGTGGAGAAGCTCCTCTTCGTCGAACTCCAGGAGGAAGTCATTCCAGAAGTTCGTCACGTTCTGCGGGTAGTTCATCCACGAGAGGGAGTCGGCCCGTCCCTTGTCCCAGGAATGAACGAAGTTGAAGGCGTGACCGGCTTCGTGGATCCAGGTGAAAAGGTAATCCCGGAGCGCCCGCGCCTGGGTCTGGGTGGTGGGTTCGCCGGAGGGCACGTTGTTGAACCACCAGTGGTTCCGGAAGAGGGCGAATCCCTGACGCTCAGGGGGTTGTCCGGTGGCGCTCCAGTCGAACATGATCCCGGCAAGGCCGGCGCGGTCGTGGCGTCCACAGAGGATTCCCCACAGGTCCCACTTGGGCCACGCGCCGCCGACGGCATAGCGGCTGAAGTGGGTCTCCATGGCGTCATGGAGCTCGGCATTGCTCCAGGTGGTGAACTGCGGGGCACTGTCGTCGATGACGGTGAAGGCGTCGGGGATGTCCAGGTGAACCCCGGCCTCATCGAAGGCGGAGGCCAGGGTCATGTTCCGTTCGGCCAGCTCCGTGGGTCGATCGGAGGGGGCGTGGGTGTTGCACGTGGGAAGGATGGGCTCGTTGTTCACGGAATCGCAGACGGCCACCTCCAGGCGCACATTCCGGAAGGCCCGGGATGTCCGGGTGCAGTGGAAGGTGCGCGCGATCTGCTTTGTGCGACGGTTCCGCACCCTGACCTCGACGGGGGAGCCGACCCGACGGTTCTGAACGGGGATCCGGACCTCAACCGAATGCATGGAGATCCCACCCGACCAGTTCCGGATCGTGCCACTGGCCACCCGGGTCGACCCGTCCCAGCCCAGGGTGACGGAATCCACGATCCACGACCGCTGGTAGGTGGACCACGTGAACGAACGGCCGCCCCAACTCCAGCGATGCACACGGAAGATGTCGGCGCTCAATCGATGCAGGACCGGGGAGTGGGGTGAGCGGGCATCCACATCGACCCGGAGCACGATGCGCTCGTCTGTGTCGGGGCTGATGGAGTTGCCCTCGTAGGTGCCGCTGACCCCTACCAGGAACTTGAAATGGCTGAGATCGAAGTCCAGTACCCGTTCCCCGGGGAGCGGATAGCGGCGGATGTCGCGAAGGTTGAGGGGCGCGGTGGACGTTCCGGGGTCCAGGAAGGACGGGTCGGGTGAGTCGGGGTCAAGGGCCATGGTGGGCTCCGATTCGGAGGAAGGGCGCACCGGGCCGTCCGTGGACCGGCGCTCAGAGAAATCCCAACGGCTCCGTATCCACCATCACGACGAGCCGGCCGCCCTCCAGCCGGATGCGAACCCAGAGATCCCTGTCTCCGCCGGGGAGGGTGGCCTGATCCGTCAGGCCCATGGCGGGAAGCCCCACGATCAGGACCTCATCGGCCTGAGCGGGAAGGGGTTCGATGAGTTCGGCCGCAAAGCCCATCATGAGATCGGTGGTCGCGGTACCCCGGAAGACGATCCGTTCGCCCAGTCGCAACACGACCTCCTCCCCGGAGAATCCTCGTTCCAGGTAGCAGTAGAGGGTGGGCACGGTAGGCTCCCAGGTAGCGTCACGATGGGCGCACGGCTCATTGTTGACGATTGGCGTTCGACGATGTGGGATTCTTGCATAATATGGGGGTGCGGACTGGCCTCCATCAAGGGTCTTTGGTTCCGGATCCTGGGGGAAGGGCCAGGAGGGGGAGCCCGGCGTGCCCCGCCTCCGACGGAGATCCGTCGATCCACGCCAGGGAGCCGTTGACCCACACCCTACGCATCCCCTCGGCCAAG
>PWZC01000394.1 GCA_003567615.1 Gemmatimonadota bacterium
GAATTAAACATGGTATGTCTCTCCAACCCCATCTCATCGATCTACGCCTGATCGTATTTGGATAACTTCACCCTGATCTAATCCGATCAGACATACCATGTTTCAAAACAACCCCTGCCAAGAATCAAACATGGTATGTCTCTCCTTCCCAATCACTAAAATCTGTACATGATCTTATTTGGATAACTTCATCCTGATCTGTCCCGATCAGACATACCATGTTTTAAAACAACCCCTGCCAAGAATCAAACATGGTATGTCTCTCCAACCCCGTCTCATCAATCTACGCCTGATCTTATTTGGATAACTTCATCCTGATCTGTCCCGATCAGACATGCCATGTTTCAAAACAACCTCCGCCAAGAATCAAACATGGTATGTCTCTCCAACCCCATCTCATCGATCTACGCCTGATCGTATTTGGATAACTTCATCCTGATCTAATCCGATCAGACATACCATGTTTCAAAACAACCCCTGCCAAGAATCAAACATGGTATGTCTCTCCAACCCCGTCTCATCGATCTACGCCTGATCGTATTTGGATAACTTCATCCTGATCTGTCCCGATCAGACATACCATGTTTTGTTTAAGACATTTAGCCTGTAACGGCGGAGATATTATCGTATCTTTTTCAATACCAGAAAAGCTAACCAGGCATATACCGTGCTGCATGACTTCATCAACTACGGACCCGTTTCAGGTTCCCGGATTTCCTCACCTTTCATTTGGCACTCTGTTCTGTATTGGACGCAACTACGCCAAACATGCGGCTGAGATGAAAAGTGAAATCCCGGAAACGCCGGTGGTTTTCCTGAAGCCGCGAAACAGTATTATTTCTTCAGGTGAGACAGTGCGGATTCCCAATATCTCAAAAAATGTACATCACGAAGTGGAGATGGTGGTGTTAATGGGTGAAGAAGCTGACTCCATCTCTCCTGAAAAAGCGGCCGGCAAAATAGCAGCTGTAGCGATTGGCATTGATGTTACGGCACGTGATTTACAGTCGGAAGCCAAAAAAGCAGGCCTCCCCTGGTCGCTGGCAAAAGGTTTTAGAACGTTTGCACCAATCGGCAATTTCGTATCCGCCGATGATGCCGGAAACCTGCAAAATCTCCGTGTCCGGGTAAAGGTAAACGGAGAGGAGCGTCAGTCTGGCAATACGGCCGACATGATATTCCCGGTAGCTGAGCTGGTATCATATCTTTCGGAACACTTTACCCTATCCCCCGGCGATCTTATATTTACGGGCACTCCTGAAGGAGTATCGCAAATAAAACCGGGTGACATCATACATGCCACACTCGGAGACGGACTATCAACGTTGCAGGTTCATGTTTCTGAATAAATACCTTCCGCTGCTAACCATTTGTCTGCTTTTTTCGGCACACTCCGTAAACGCACAGCAGGAATTTATCGACTTTCTCGATGATTCGGTTAGCTATATCTGGCCAACGGATGCAAGCACGCAGCTCTCTTCAACATTTGCAGAAACACGGTCGGCGCATCTTCATGCCGGAATTGATATCCGGACCTGGGGGCGCGAGGGCTATCGCGTTTTTGCTTCCCGCGACGGTGTGATTTATAGAATCGGAATTGGACCGCACGGGTACGGTCACGTAATTTACATGAAGCACGGTGACGACTCCTACACCGTTTACGCTCATCTGAATCGTTTTGAACCCGGGCTTCAGGCATTTGCGGACTCCATCCGCTTTCTCGACTACAGGTACGAGATTGACATGATTATTGAAGAAGAGGGATTTCATTTTAAACAGGGTGAAGTAATCGGCTACACAGGTTCTACCGGCGTGGGGCCTCCTCATCTTCATTTTGAAGTCAGAAACCCGGAGTTTAAACCGATAAATCCTCTGCTCACGAATTTAAGTGTCAGAGACACCGTTCCTCCTGTTTTCTCCCAATTGGCAGTTGAGTTTCTTGATCCGGAGAACCTGAAACGCACCGGGCATACGATATTGCAGAATCGGGAAACCGGTGCAGTTTTTGACTTTGGTGAGATATCGGTCGAGGGGCCGGTTGGTTTAGCTGTTAATGTGCACGACAGAGCCAATCAGACCCCGAATGTGTACGCTGTTCACTCGCTAAAAATGATCCATGACTCAGACACACTTTTCCATTCAGTTGCAGATTATTTCTCGTTCGAAAATGGTGGAAACATGTTTCTTGATCGATCCTACCCGATACTTGCGCAATCTCGCCGTGGTTTTCAGCGTCTTTTTCGGGTACAGGGAAATCGCCTCCCCTTTTATCAAAAAGCCATCAACGAAGGTATTTTAAATCTGCCCAAAGGAACTCACAAAATTTATATCGCAGCCAAAGACATTTACGGAAACGAGAGCAAAGCACAAGTGGTACTTCATGTTAAAAATCAAAGCATGCATCATGAAATCACCCATGTACCTGCGTACCCTGCATTCCAAAACCGCTCTGCGTTCGCGATGATGCCCTGGCGATTGAGTGAGATCCCCGTATCAAAATCTTTGCTGGCATCCACGGATACCGACTTCACTTTTATGCCGGCACAATCTGCAACAATGCTCTTTTCGCCACTTACAGAATCTGTTCGCACGAAATTGTCACCCGGCAAGAAACAGACTCTTCATACTCCGGATCAAAATGTATGGATTCAGTTCCCCTCAAATTCCCTGTATGACTCGCTGGACGTTAAGATGACTGTTTCGCAGGAAGCAGGGACAATTCATATCACCTTCAATCCAGGCAGTTTACCCCTGAACAGGCCCGCATACCTGAACTACATCTTACCTGAAGGCTTCAACGAATTGGAGGGATTGGCGCTCTTTGCATACAATCCATACAGAGACCGTAAAAGCTTTATCAGTTCGAATATTTCCGATGGCATACTGCGCGCGCGAATTCCGGAGCTGGGCCATCTCATGATTCAACAAGACAGAGTATCACCATGGGTGGGCAGGCCTCGTCTCGATAAAAATCTTGCCGGCAACCACATTTTGATTCTTCCTGCCGTAGACCGCGACACAGGTATTGACTACCGACGTTCCGAAATTATTGTTAACGGTATGCGTGGCATCGTTGAGTATGATCCTGAAAAGGATTTCCTGATGTTCTATAACCCGGAGTTCACACCAAAGCCTCAGAATACAGTTGAGTACAGGGTTTATGATGGGGCAGGAAATTCTACATC
>PWZC01000292.1 GCA_003567615.1 Gemmatimonadota bacterium
CACCCTTCACCGGTGGCCGCCGCCACCCAGGTGGTCATGGCCAGCTTGAAGCGGTTGAACTCCGGCTGGCTCAGGTGGCCGAGCACCTGGACGTTCTCCCAGGTGCCCGCCGGCGCCGGTTCCCCGAAGTCCTCGGGGGGGGCCGGCACGAACGGCTCTCTCTCAAGAACCGCATCCACCGAATCCTGCACGGTGCGGGGGTTTGCCACATGTTCCATCCCCACGCCCCTGAATCCCAACTGAACCGTATCCACGGGCGGGAACTCACAACCGGTAGTGGTGATGAGGAGGCCCCCGGCCAGGGCTATCGCCATCCGGCTAAGGGTTTTCATCGTACCACCTCCTGATTGAGAGTCGAGGCAAAGGACACATACGCTTCGGTGCCCGGCAGTGCGAAGCTGGGTCCTGCCTCCATGGAGCTACTTACACCGGGGAGGCCCTCGGGCGGAGGTCCGATATGCTGCCCATCCAGTTCGCCTGGCAGGGGCGGCGGCACCGGCGCCTCGTAGACCTCGGGATAGATCGGTATGAGGCCGTGCTGCTGGCCCCAGAAGTACCAGTTTTCCACTGCGGTGCCGGTGAGGACGATCCCGATTCCGCCCGTGATGACGGTCAGCGAAGCGAACCACCACGCCCACCTGTGGATGGATTCCATGGTGGCGTTGAAGCCCATGGTCCACCGCCAGAAGAGCTGGCTGCGTTCCGCCGCCGTACCGCGGTCGGTGATCTGATCGATCTCCCGTTCACCGCCCATCTTCCCTACCGCCAGAATGGTCGCGGCGTGCATGGCGAAGAGAAGTGCTGATCCATACAGGAATGCGATGGACAGCATGTGGAAGGGGTTGTAGAAAAGGTTGCCGTACCGGATGGAGAACGCCGCCGTCCAATCCAGGTGCGGGAAGATTCCGAAGGGAACCGCTTCGCCCCAGCTCCCCATCAACAGGGGGCGGATGAAGCCAAGCACGAGGTACAGCCAGATCGCGGCCGCGAAGGACCAGGCGACGTGTGTACCCATTCCCAAGGCCCGGGCCCGGGTGTACATCCGGAACCACCAGAGTATGATGGAGACCGTCAGCAGGAACCCGCAGAGCAGCCACCACCCCCCCTCGGCGAGGGGCGGGATGGACAGTCCGTATTCAGGCGCCGGCGGCTCCACAGCGAGCCAGGGAAGGAGTCGGACGAACTGGATTGGATCCCAGGCCACCGAACTCCACATCACGAGACCCATCAGGATGATGGACAGACCGCCCGTGATGAGGGACAGGATCCCAAGCCACCCGAGATACACAGGGCCGACCTGGGCGTCACCGATCTTACCGAGCCAATAGGAGAACCCGCTGTCGGGAATCCGGTTCTCACCGTCCGATACGGGAACCCCGGGATCCGGCGCGTGCCGGACCTGGACCTGGGTGAAGAGGTTCTGGTATTCAGCCATTGTCAGCTCCTCAGGCCCAGATGGGGATGTTCAGCCACCAGCTCCACCATTCTGGCCAACCACGCGTCCAGAACGGTCCACTGATGACGATACAGACCGCGCTCCAGATTCCCGCATTCAGGGCCAGGAACAGCCCGAGGCGGTGAATCCCGATGGCGCCGATCGAGTAGCCCAGCGTATCACGGAAGTAGGTATTCTCGTGTTCGCTGGTTTTGAGTGACGGCTCGTTTTTCGGTGGGTTGGTCACCGACAGGATCAGGGAGCCGTGCAGGCCCAGGGCGAGCGCGTTCGTGAAGAAGAACGTGATCGCCAGCATGTGGGCCGGGTTGTAGTGGAAGTGGAGGTACTGATAGCCCACGTTGGAGACCCAGTCCAAGTGGGAGATGATTCCGTAGGGGAAACCGTGGCCCCAGGCGCCCATGAGAACGGGCCGGACCACGACGAGAGTGATGTAGGCACCGACAGCCACTCCAAAGGCCACCGGCACGTGATAACCCATCCCCAGCTTCTTCGCTATTTCGGCTTGCCGAAGCGCCCAGGCTACGAAGGCTATGATTGCACAGGCGGTGATGGCCTGCCACAAACCTCCTTCCAGCATGGGTGCTATACCGAGCCCGTACTCCAGGGGAGGGGGCGCGATATTGATCTGCCAGAGATTCCAGGTCTGGCCGGCCAGGCCTTCACCGATGGCGGCTCCCCATACACAGAGAGCCGTACCCAGGGTAGCGAAGAAGACGCTGACCACGCCGAAGAACCCGACATAGAAGGGGCCGACCCAGAAATCGAACAGGTCGCCTCCTATGAGGGTTCCGCCGCGTGTGCGGTACTTTTGTTCAAATGAGAGCATCGCCATCGTCGTTCTCCGATGAGGGCGGGCCGGAGGGCGTAGTTCGCCTCTGGTCCTGGGTCCTTTCAGCGGACCCGGTATCCGGACCGGGGCGGACTCCCGCCCAATGTGCGTGGGCTCAGCTTCCTCTCGACAAAGGGCTGGCCCTGGTTGCGGCCCGGGGGGTCAAACACCCCCCGGTGCCGCGGCGCCGCATCGCGGCCCTGTTAGAGGCCGGGCGGAAGCGGGGTCACGTCAACCATGGCTCCCGCAGTAGCTTGATCGGTGGGCACGAGCCAGTTGTATTCGTCGGTGCTGAGCAGGATGAAGTGGATTGTCAACGCCAGTACGCCCAGGAATGAGAAGAGGGCGATGAGCGTCCGTCTGGGGTCGAAGACCATCCAGATGCGGTACATTGCGTTCTCCAGTCAGGGAAGACTCTTAGACGCCCCAGGGGCGCCACATCCACGCGAGGATGTGAGCCACTGCAGCTACGGCCGTGAACAGCACGAATGAGCTCACAAAGATCTTGTGAAACTCCTTCGCCTCGTTGTCAGTGAGCCCGGAAAGGCTTCCCGGGCCATCTAGCTGTGCCATGATGTCCTCCTAAATGAGGGTCAGATGAACATGCCGGAACGGATTCGAACCATCACTCGGCAAAGCAATGCTCCGAAGCATTCCCGTTACCGGACGGGGGCCAGCCGTGGGGCGGATCCTGCGACCGTGGTCGCGGCATCAACGCCCGGGAGGTTCGCGTGACCGCGAGACCTCCCAACCCAGGAAGGGCCGAACCGTCCTGGCCCTTCCCCGAGGCGGGTCGATACGTCCGGGTGGACGGTGCTCGCTGGCACCTGGTCCACCTGGGCTCCGGCCCACCCCTGCTCTTGATCCATGGGAGCGCTTCGTCGGCCCACCAGTGGG
>PWZC01000104.1 GCA_003567615.1 Gemmatimonadota bacterium
GAGACGCTGGACTGGTCCACGACCACCCGGAAGGCGCAGGAGAACTGGATCGGACGCAGCGAAGGCGCCCTCCTCCGCTTCCCGGTGCTGGGGGTCGAGGCCACCGACGAGCTGATCCGGAGCGTCACCGAGTCCGGCGAGGTGGAGGAGGGGGCCCGGGAGCGGGGACTCCTCCTGGAGGTGTTCACCACCCGCCCCGACACCGTCTTCGGCGCCACCTACATGGTGCTGGCGCCGGAGCACCCCCTGGTGGACGCCATCACCACGGCGGAGCAGCGCGACGAGGTGGCCGCCTACCGGGAGCGGGTAGCCCGCATGGATCTGGTGGCCCGGAAGAAGGTCGAGAAGGAGAAGACCGGTGTCTTCACCGGGGGCTTCTGCCGGAATCCCGCCACCGGCGAGGAGGTGCCGGTCTGGGTCGCCGACTACGTCCTCATGGAGTACGGGACCGGCGCCATCATGGCGGTGCCGGGGCACGACGACCGGGACTTCGAATTCGCCCGCACCTTCGATCTTCCCATCCCCCGGGTGGTGGCCGGGGCCGGGCATGACGCCGACACGCCGCTGGAGGAGGCCTATACCGGTCCGGGCACCCTGGTGAACTCCGGCGAGTTCGACGACCTCGGGGTGGAGGAGGGGAAGGAGGCCGTGACCCGCTGGCTCGAGGAGCGGGGACTGGCTCAGCACCGGGTGAACTACCGGCTCCACGACTGGTGCATTTCGCGCCAGCGCTACTGGGGTCCGCCCATCCCCATCATCCACTGCGACCGGTGCGGCGCCGTCCCGGTCCCGGAGGAGGATCTGCCGGTGATCCTGCCCAGGGTCGAGGACTTCAAGCCCGACGACTCGGGCGTGAGCCCCCTGGCCCGGGTTTCGGAGTGGTATGAGACCGAATGCCCCGAATGCGGGAGCGCCGCGCGGCGGGAGACCGACGTCTCCGACACCTTCCTGGACTCGTCCTGGTACTTCCTCCGCTACCCGTCCACCGACCGGGACGACCTTGCCTTCGACCCTGGGGTGACCCGGCGATGGCTCCCGGTGAACGCCTACATCGGGGGGAACGAGCACGCCGTCCTCCACCTGCTCTATTCCCGCTTCGTGACCATGGCCCTCCACGATCTGGGCCACCTGGACTTCGAGGAACCCTTCACCCGTTTCCGGGCCCACGGACTCATCGTCCGGGAGGGGGCCAAAATGTCCAAGTCCCGGGGCAATGTGATCGTACCCGACCCCATCATCGAGGAGTACGGAGCCGACACCTTCCGTCTGTACCTCATGTTCCTGGGACCCTTCGAGGAGGGCGGGGATTACCGGGATGCCGGAATCCAGGGGCCCTTCGGCTTCCTCAAGCGCCTCTGGGAGACGGTGGTGCCGGTGGAAGCGCTGGATGACGGCGACCCGGATCCCGAGGTGGAACGGAAGCTGCACCAGACGATCCGGCAGGTGACGCAGCAGGTGCCCGAGTTGGGCTACAACACCTCCATCGCCGCCATGATGGAGTACCTGAACGCGGTTCGGAGCGGCGGCAGGCAGGCAGTCCGGGCCGAGGTGGAGCCGCTGGTGGTCATGGTGGCCCCCTTCTGCCCCCACATCGCCGAGGAGCTCTGGTCCCGCCTGGGGCACGAGGGAAGCGTCTTCGACGGGGCCAACTGGCCCGAGTTCGACGCAGCCAAGGCGGTGGAAGAGCAGGTGACGCTGGCCGTGCAGGTGAACGGCAAGCTCCGGGGGACGGTGGAGCTGGCCCGTGGCGCCTCCGAAGATCAGGCCATGGCCCTGGCCCGCGCCGAGCCCAATGTGAACCGTCACCTTGAGGGCGTGGCGCTCCGCCGCGTCATCTATGTTCCCGATCGACTCCTCAACCTGGTGGTGGGGTGACCCGGGCCGGTGGTATCCCCGCCCTCCGGCGCCCCATCTCGTAATCCAACCCCTTCGAGGTCATGTCCCACAACGCCGATTCAGCCCTTACCATCCCGCAGACCCTGGACCTGCCGGATCCTGACACCCTCCGCCTCGCGGTGGACGCGGTCCGCGTCCTCTCCATGGACGCGGTGCAGCGGGCCAACTCCGGTCACCCGGGCACGCCCATGGCGCTGGCCCCCGCCGGATACCTCCTCTGGCGGCACCACCTCCGGCACAACCCGGAGAACCCCCACTGGGTCGATCGGGACCGATTTGTCCTCTCGGTAGGGCATGCCTCCATGCTCCTCTACTCGCTCCTGCACCTTTCGGGATACGAGTTGACGCTGGACGACCTCCGGAACTTCCGTCAGTGGGGAAGCCCCACCGCCGGCCACCCGGAGTACGGCCACGCGGAGGGGATCGAGACGACCACGGGACCGCTGGGCCAGGGGGTGGCCAACTCGGTGGGGATGGCCATGGCCGAGAGGTGGCTCGCCCATCACTTCAACCGGCCGGGGCATTCGGTGGTGGACCACTACACCTATGCCTTCTGCTCCGACGGCGACCTCATGGAGGGCATCTCCCACGAGGCCGCTGAGCTTGCGGGGCATCAGAAGCTGGGTAAGCTCATCTGGGTCTTCGACGACAACGAGATCACCATCGAGGGCTCCACCGACCTGGCCTCCTCGACCCGTCAGCTCCAGCGCTTCGAGGGATACGGGTGGCACGTGCAGCAGGTGGACGGAGGCAACGATCTGGCGGCGCTGGACACGGCCCTCCGCGCCGCCCGCACCGAGACGGATCGCCCTTCCATCATCGCACTCCGCACGGTCATCGGGTGGGGGAGCCCGAACATGGCCGGATCGGCGGATACCCACGGGGCCCCGCTGGGGGAGGAGGAGATCCGCCTCACCAAGGAGAACCTGGGCTACCCGAGCCAGGAGCCCTTCTTCGTCCCGACGCAGGCCCGGGAGGAGTGGGGACGCTCCATCCCCCGGGGACAGGCCCTGGAGAAGGCATGGAACGAGCGGTTCGACGCCTACCGGGAGGCCCACCCGGAGCTGGCTCGAAGGCTGGAGACCTACCTGACCGGTGAGCTTCCCGATGGGTGGCGAGACGCGCTTCCGGACTTCTCGGGAGAGGCGAAGGCGGCGGCAACCCGGGCTACCTCCGGGAAGGTGATCCAGGCGCTGGCGGGGGCGGTACCCAACCTCATCGGCGGCTCGGCGGATCTGGGCCCGTCCAACAAGACGGAGATCCAGGGGGCCGACTCCCTCC
>PWZC01000255.1 GCA_003567615.1 Gemmatimonadota bacterium
GCGGCGCGCCATCGCGCCTGGACGACATCAACCCTGAATCCATCGAGCGTATCGAGATCCTGAAGGGCGCCGCCGCGGCGACGCTCTACGGGACCCAGGCCTCAAACGGTGTCATCCAGATCTTCACCAAGCGGGGCCAGAGTGGCGCCGCCCGATACACCGTGAGCATGGACCAGGCCTTCTCCAGCTATCCGCTGGGTCGGCTCGCGGATCACGCCGGCTTCGTCACCTCGGTGGAGGGGAGCGGGCGAGATCGCGGCGTGGTGGGTGTCCGGGATCGGTGGGGCATCGATGTGCAGCCCTACGAGGTCTTCGAGGGGGATATGTTCTCGCCTCTGTTCAGCACTGGACATGGCCAGACCTACTCGGCCTCGGTGACCGGTGGCACCCAGGCCATCACCTACTTTCTCTCCGGACGGTACCACACCGAGGATGGCCCCTACGACGGGAGTTCCTTCCAGGCTCCGGGTTTCAGGGTCGCCAACGACGAGAATTGGCGGGCGCAGTTCAACGCCAACGTCGAGCTCTTCCCCATGGACGACCTCCGGGTGCGCTTCTCGACGAGCTACACCGAGGGCTACCACTCCACCGTTGACAACAACAACAACATCTTCGGAGTCCT
This sequence comes from Gemmatimonadota bacterium, assembly GCA_003567615.1. Classification (GTDB taxonomy): domain Bacteria; phylum Gemmatimonadota; class Gemmatimonadetes; order Longimicrobiales; family Gaopeijiaceae; genus PWLA01. Next base: position 623 of record PWZC01000255.1, read on the forward strand.
CTCCAGCATCATCAACAGCCGCCCGGAGCGGGCCACCCAGACGAACCTTTTCGGCTCACCGGCCTTCGCCACCACCCGTGAGAATTTCCACCGCCTCACCGATCAGGACCTGCAGCGCTTCGGTGGTGCCGTCACGGCGGCCTACCAGGTGACCTCGGCCCTCGCCGTGGACGCCACGGTCGGGGTGGATTTCGTCAATCAGCGGGCCACCCGCTTCTTCCCATTCGGTTGGGGTGTGGACAGCTTCACCGGCTCCAACATTCTGGGTGCCCGGACCGTCAGTGACCGGAACCACCGCGAGGTGACACTGGATGTGAAGGGGCGTTGGAGCGGCTCCCTGAGCGACCAGTGGACCGTGGATGTGGTGGCCGGGGGTCAGGGCTTTCTGACCCAGACCAAGGCCCAGGTCGGGAGCGGCAACGAGTTCCCCGGACCGGGGCTCGAAGTGGCCGGCGCCGGAGCCCTCCAGTCCGTGACCGAGACCTTCTTCGAGGAAGCCAATGTGGGCCTCCTGGGTGAGGCCCAGTTCGGTTTCCGCGACTTCGCCTTCTTCACTGTGGGCGGACGGTACGACGAGAACTCCGCCTTCGGTGAGACCGCTGGTGGCGCCTTCTACCCCAAGGTCAGCACCTCCATCATCCCCAGCCAGCTCGACGGCTGGAGCGGTGATGTGGTTTCGACCCTCCGCCTCCGGGCCGCCCTGGGCCAGTCCGGGCTGCAGCCCGGTGCCTTCGACCAGTTCACCACCTTCTCGCCCCTGGCCTCCTCGCTCGGTTCCGGTGTTGCCCCCGCGAATCTGGGGAATGCGGATCTCCGGCCGGAGGTATCGGTGGAGTGGGAGCTGGGTTCGGAGATCGGAGTCTTCCAGGACCGGGCCTCCATTGACTTCACCTACTGGAACCGCACGGTCACCGACGTGCTGGTGGACCGGCAGTTCGCAACCTCCGGCGGCTTCCGCTTCCCGCAGCTCGACAACATCGGGGAGTTGAAGGCGTGGGGGGTTGAAATCGGAGCCGACGTCCGTGCGGTGGCCACCCCCAACTTCTCGGCCAACGTCTTCGCCAACGGCGCCTTCCTCCGCGAGGAGATCACCGATCTGGGCGGGGCACCTGCGCTGAAGGTGGGCGGCTCCTACAGCCGTTACCGGCAATTCACCAAGGAGGGCTTCCACCCTGGGGCCTTCTTCGGCCCCATCCTGGATGAGAGCGTCGAGTTCCCGGGCCATCTCGGGAACTGTGAGCCCCTCTCCCGCGCCGAGCTTCGGGAGTGGGCCTCCGTGCCGCGGGATCCAGGGGCACTGCAGCCCTTCGTCCTGGACTGCGGGACGCCGGAGATGCTCCTGAACTACCTGGGCAAGCCCGTGCCGGATTGGCAGGGCTCGTTCGGCACCAACATGACCTTCTACGGGAACTTCACCCTCAACACGCTCTTCGAATACCGGGCGCGGAACTTCCACATCCACGACCTGGATGGTGCCTTCCGTCGCCAGCACCCCCTCATCGGTCGGAACATCCGGGCCACCGCCGAGGTGGAGGCCACCATGTTGAATCCGGCATCCACGGCTGATGAACGGGTTGCCGCCGCGGAAAGGTGGGTCCGGGAACTCCAGGCCCTCTCGCCCTACGATGGTCTGAACGAGATCCATGAGGCGGACTGGCTCCGGCTTCGGGAGATCAGCCTCACCTACCGGGTGCCCACCGATTGGGCCGAGCGGATCGGGGCGTCGAACCTTTCCCTCACCATGGCCGGCAGGAATCTGGCCCTCTGGACCAAGTTCCCCGGTTCGGACCCTGAATTGAACTATGCCTCCCGGGGTGACGGTGGCGGGCTGGGCAACAACTTCGGCGAAGGCACCGTGGCGTGGGGCATTCCCCTCCCCCGACGGGTTTCCTTCTCGGTCCGGGCAGGCTTCTGATGAGCGCCGTGACGAGGTGTTTCGGACGGTTCGCGAAACGGGAACCTGCACAGAGAGGAATGGAGATGTCCATACGACGAAAGACCACGCCGCTGCTGGGCCTCGTCCTGGCGATGGGTCTCGCCGGCTGTGACGGGCTCCTGGACGTAGAGAACCCCAACAGCCTGGTACAGGACGACCTGGAGTCGCCGGCCGCCGCGGGGGCCCTGGCCAACGGTGCGCTGGCCACCATGAGCCGAGGATGGGGATACATGGTCCTCCTGCACGGCTCAGCCGCCGACGAGTTGCAGTTCACCGGATCCAGGAACGCTTGGATCCAGCTCCAGGAGGGAGGTCTCCGCGACGCTTCCAACGAGTTTACCGTGGAGGCGTTCCCCTTTATCAACGAAGGAAGGTGGATGGCGGATGAAGCGGTCCGGCAGCTCACCGCCTTCGACCAGGCGGGGCAGCTCGGCAATCGCTCGCTTCTGGCGCGCTCCCACCTGTATTCGGGAATGATGTACACCCAGATCGCCGACCTCTGGGAAGACTGGGTGATTTCGGACCGGCGGCAGGAGGCACCGCCCATCGGCCCCAACAACATGACCCAGATGTACGACACGGCGATCCAGAATCTGACCAGGGGACTCGAGATTGCC
>PWZC01000032.1 GCA_003567615.1 Gemmatimonadota bacterium
ACGGGGGTGGACGGGACCCTTCTCCTGGTTCGACCGGGCGCGGTGTTCCTGAGTCGCGAGACCGCCGAGGCCGCCGGCGTGACCGAGGGAGATCGGCTTCCCATCCAGGCGGGCTCCCGGAGCGGTACGCTGGAGGTGGTCGGGGTGCTGGAGCCCGAGGACCGCGCCAGCCGGATCGGGCTTCGCGACCTCCTGGTGGTGGATCTGGCCGAGGCGCAGGATCGACTGGACCGGATCGGGCGCCTGGACCGCATCGATCTGCTCCTTCCGGATGAGGTGGGAGAAGAGGAGAGGGTGCGGGCCCTCCTTCCCGATGGCGTGCGGCTCGAGCGCGCCGGATCGCGGGAGGCGACCATGGCGCAGATGATCCGGGCCTTCGATCTGAACCTGACGGCGCTGAGCCTCCTCTCGCTGGTGTTCGGGATCTTCCTCATCTACAACACCATGACCTTTTCCGTGGTGCAGCGCCGGGACACCCTCGGGACCTTCCGGGCGCTGGGCGCCACCCGGGGTCAGGTGGTACGGAGCGTTCTGGGCGAGGCGCTGGTCCTGGGCGCCCTGGGTTCGGCGCTGGGACTGGTGGGTGGGGTCATCCTGGGCCGAGGTCTTGTTCGCCTGGTCACCCGGACCATCAACGACCTGTACTTCGTGGTCTCGGTGGAGGGGCTCGCCCTTCCGCCCGGCGCACTGGTGCAGGGAGCGGTGCTGGGTGTCGGGGCTACCCTGCTTGCGGCACTTCCGCCGGCCTGGGAGGCCGGATCCACATCGCCGCGGGAGGCCATGAGCCGTTCGTCGGTGGAAGGGCGGGTCCGAGGGGCCATGCCCCGGGTGGCACTGGCCGGGAGCGGCCTCCTTCTGGTGGGTGGGCTCCTCCTGCTGGTTCCCACACTGCGATTGGGGCCGGCCTTTGCCGGGCTCTTTGCCATTCTCCTGGGCTTCGCACTGCTCACTCCGGCCACCACCGTCGCCCTGGTGGGAGCACTCCGGCCCGTCCTTCTCCGTGTCACGGGCGTCATCGGGGCCATGGCCGCCAGAGGTGTGGTCACCTCCCTCTCCCGCACGGCTCCGGCCATGGCGGCGCTGGTCATTGCCGTGTCGGTGACGGTGGGGCTCGGAGTGATGATCCAGAGCTTCCGGGGCAGCGTGGTGCAGTGGCTTGATGTGACGCTGCAGGCGGACCTCTACGTCTCGAACCCGTCGGTGGTCTCGGCTCGGGCCGAGGGCGAGTTGCCCGAGGGGTTGGCGATGGCGACGCGAGGCCTTCCGGGCGTGGCCGGCGTCAGTACCTACCGGGGTGTCGATCTCCTCACCGACTACGGGATGACCCGACTCGTCGCCCTGGATCTGGATCCCCGGGGAGAGTCGGGGATCGATCTCATCGACGCGCGGAGTGGAGCCGACGCGGTCTTCCAGGGCTTCCGGAGCGGGGACGGAATCCTGGTCTCCGAGCCCTTTGCCTTCCGGCAGGGGCTCGCCCCCGGCGACCGCGTCCGACTCGAGGGTAGGTCCGGGGCGGTGGATTTGCCGGTCCTGGCGGTGTTCCGGGACTACGGGAGCGATACGGGGACCCTCATGATGGCGCGCTCCCTTTACGACCGGATGTACGACGACCGGGAGGTTACCTCCCTGGGCATCTTCCTGGAGGACGAGGCGGAGGGGGAAGAGGTGTCGGACGCCATCCGCTCCCTGGCCGGTTCCACAGTCCCGGTGGTGGTCCGCTCCAACCGCGAGCTCCGGGACCTCTCCCTGGAGGTGTTCGATCGAACCTTTGCCATCACCCGCGTTCTCCGCCTCCTCGCCTTCGCCGTGGCCTTCATTGCCGTTCTGGCGGCTCTCATGGCCCTCCAACTGGAGCGGCGACGGGAGCTGGGGGTACTCCGGGCCACGGGGATGACACCGGGGCAGGGGTGGGGACTCATCACCGCCCAGACCGGGATCATGGGTGTTGTGGCCGGCATCCTCGCCATTCCGGTGGGCATTGTGCTGGCCGTCGTCATGATCTTCGTTGTGAACCGCCGATCGTTCGGGTGGACGTTGGATATGGCGGTGGGACCGGACCTTCTGGTGCAGGCTCTGGCTCTGGCCGTGGCTGGTTCGCTGCTGGCGGGGGTCTATCCGGCCTGGCGTCTCTCCAGGACATCCCCCGCCGAAGCGCTGAGAGGAGAGTAAGTCGACCATGGGATCTTCACTGCGATGGGGCCTGGGGCTCGGAGCGCTGGTCCTGGCTCTTGTGGCAGGTCTCGTGTGGGCCCTGAGCGGAACGGACGACCGTCCCGGGGTCCAGGCCACGCTGTCGGCGGTGGGCGCCATTGCCGGGGCCGACACGGTGGGGTTCGCCCGTGCCATGGAGCCGCGGCCCTTCCGCTTTCCCGAGGACCACGGCCCGCACCCTGCATACCGTACCGAATGGTGGTACCTGACGGGGAACCTTCGGTCGGCCCGGGGAGAGCGCTGGGCCTACCAACTCACCTTCTTCCGGAACAGTCTCGCCCCGGAGCCGGCCCAGCGGTCGTCGGCCTGGAATACCAACCAGCTCTGGATGGCTCATCTCGCCATCACCGATGTGGAGAACGATCGGCATGTCGTGTCCGAGCGGTTCGCTCGGGGTGCCGGCGGATTGGCGGGGGGGCAGTCGGATCCCTTCCGGGTCTGGCTCGAGGACTGGGAGATGTGGTGGGACCGGACGCCGGTGTCCGTGGGCCCCCCGTCGGCCGAGGCGCGGGATGGCGGGTCGGCACCGGGGCTCTTCCCCCTCAGACTCCGGGCGTTCGAGGGCGACTGGGGCCTGGACCTGACGCTGGAGGCGGGGAAGCCTCCCGTCTTCCAGGGCGACCGTGGACTGAGTCGGAAGGGGCCGGAGCCCGGAAACGCCTCGTTCTACATTTCCTTCACCCGGATGCCCACCGGGGGCACCATCCGCCTAGGGGACCAGGAGGTCGCCGTGGAGGGCGCGTCCTGGATGGATCGGGAGTGGAGCACGTCGGCGCTGGATGAGGAGCATCTGGGGTGGGACTGGTTTTCCCTGCAGCTCGACGACCAGCGCGAGATCATGTTCTTCGAACTCCGTCGAAGGGATGGGCGGCCCGAGCCCCTCAATCACGGTATCCTGGTGGAACCCGACGGCTCGTCCCGCCACCTGGCTGCGGACGACGTGCGTCTGGAGGTCCTGGAC
>PWZC01000389.1 GCA_003567615.1 Gemmatimonadota bacterium
CCCTTCGTCCCCGCCGTCCTGCCCCCTCCAGGGCCCGGGCCAGGGCGGCGGACCCAGAGTCCCCCGGAGCAGCCCCAGGGCCACGGCGACCACCAGGGCGGTGGAGCTGCTCATCCCGGCGGCCCGTGGGAGGGGGGAGGTGAGTTCCAGCTCCACCACCACCGGCCGGTCCGCCACCCCGGGCACATCCCGAACCAGTCGTCTCACCACGCCTGCCGGATAGCGCGCCCAACCCACCGGGAGGGCCGCGTCCGGACCGGCCGTCAGCGGGAAGGTGGCACTCCGCCCCCGATCCCCATCGCGGACCACGAGCCATCCCACACCCTCCACTCCTCGAACCCGGCCCTGGACCGAGATGCCCTGCTCAGTGGCTACCACCAGGCTTCGGCCGCCGGCGTAGTCGGTGTGCTTGCCCACCAACTCGATGCGGCCGGGGACGAAGAGGGAGAAGGCAGGCCGGCTCCCGCCATCGCCGCCTGCCAGGGCCTTCCCAGGGACCCCCTCGCCGGGTTCACCGTCGTGCGGCCTCCGCTCCGCTTCCCGGGCTCCCAGAAGTTCCTCGAGGTGGGGAATGTCCGCACGACAGGTCAGGTCCAGGACACCCTCGCTGGCCACCACGACCCGCACCTCGACGCCCTCTTCCCGCCTTCGGGCCAGCACCGCCGCCGGCAGCTCCCGCTCGCCCCGGATGGACGTCCCCACCCGGGCGCACGCCCGGAAGATTCCCGGGGTGAACCGCCAGCAGTTCATGCCAACCAGCGGATCGGGGCCGTGCCGGGCCAACGCATCCGGAGACGGCTTCTCCGTCAACCCCTGGAGCAACCCGTCTCCATCCATCTCCACCAGGGCAAAGGCGGTAATCCGGGCCGGCTCGACCCCACCCTCCTCCGCAAGGGCACGGGCCCGGAAAGCCATGAGGACGTCGCCCTCCGTCTCCGCCAGGTGTCGGAGCGCCGCCTCCGGATAGAGGTTGTCCCCATTCAGGACCAGGAACGGTCGATCCCCCACCACCGCACGGGCCGCCAGAACGGCGCCGGCCGAACCGTCGGGGCGGGTCTGCACCGCGAACCGAAGCTCGAGTCCCGGGGGATCCACTCGTTGGAGGTGCGCCCGTACCGGGTCGTTCCCGGGCCGCACCACGACGCAGACCTCCTGGATTCCCACCCGGGCCAGGATCTCCAGTTGCCGCTCCAGAATGGACCGCCCCAGGAGGGGCACGGCGCTCTTGGCTCCCACATCCGCCGCTGCGGCCTGCTCGGGGTCCAGCTCCGGATCGTCCGGGTGGGCCGTTCGGAGCCGACTTCCCCGCCCCGCCGCCAGAATCACAGCGGGGATCACCTCACACCTCCACGGCTCCCCTCACCCGGGGCCAGAGGCTGATGAGGAAGATGATGGCGCCGGCGGCCACGGCGGTGGCAACCATGGCCCCGTTCCAGCGACCATAGAGGAACAGTCCGGTAGCGAAGAGCACCCCGTAGATGGCGAAGGTCCCCGCCACCATCCCGGCGACTCCCCGGGGCACGCTCCACTCCTCTTCCGCCCCGGGAATGGGCCGCCCCTCCGCCTCCGCGGCCCGGACGATCCGCTCCCACCCGGGCCCGCCGGGCCGGGTCAGGGCCACGAACTCCCGGAGAACCGCAGGATCCACCGGACGGGTGACCAACGTCACCCCCACCCACGCCACCGTGGTCACAGCCACCCCGGTCAGGAGCTTGAAGGAGGTGGAGAGCTCCATGGTGGGAAACGCCGCCGGATGAACCACCTCCACGTAGAGCGCCACCACGAACGAGACCACCATGGCCGTGATCTCGCTGTAGGCGTTGATGCGCCACCAGAACCAGCGGAGGATGAAGAGGAGGCCCGTTCCCGCCCCGATCTGCAGGAGTATGCTGAAGGCCTGCAGGGCGTTCTCCAGCCCGAGGGCCAGAAGGGCCGCCATGGCCATGAGGGTCACCGTGCTGATCCGCCCGACCCGCACCAGAGAGCGCTCCCCCGCCTCCGGGTCCACGAAACGCTTCCAGAAGTCGTGGACCACATACGACGACCCCCAGTTGAGATGGGTCGAGATGGTGGACATGTACGCCGCCGCCAGCGACGCGGCAACAAGTCCCAGGATCCCGGTGGGGAGGAAGGTGAGCATGGCGGCGTAGGCCAGGTCGTGCCCCAGGATCGACGCGGGAATACCGGGGAAGGCCTCCCGGAGCGAATCCAGGGTGGGAAAGACCACCATGGAGGCCAGCGCCACCAGGATCCAGGGCCAGGGCCGCACGGCGTAGTGGGCGGCGTTGAAGAGAAGGGTTGCGGCGGTGGCGTCGCCCTCGCTCCGGGCCGCAAGCATGCGCTGGGCTACGTAACCTCCGCCGCCGGGCTCGGCCCCCGGGTACCACACGCTCCACCACTGCACGGCAATGGGAATGATGAGGAGGGTCACGAGGGCGTCGGTGTCGGAGAACTCCGGGATGAGCGAGAGGCTCCCGCTTACCGCCGGGTTCTCCAGGAGCCCACTCAGCCCGCCCACCTCCGGAAGGGCCAGCGCCACCCACGCCACGGCGATGGACCCGATCAGCGCCGTGAAGAAGAGGAGGAGGTCGGTGAGCACCACCCCGCGGAAGCCACCCATGGTACTGAAGGCCACCGTCACTCCGCCCGCCAGGAGAACGGTGGTGAGGGGCGAGATCCCGAGAAGCACCCCGGAGATCTTGATGGCAGCCAGTGTGACCGAAGCCATCACCACCACATTGAAGAAGACCCCCAGATAGATCGCCCGGAACCCCCGCAGAAACGCTGCCGGCTTCCCCCCATAGCGAATCTCGTAGAACTCCAGATCCGTCAGCACCCCCGCCCGCCGCCAGAGCTTGGCGTAGATGAAGACGGTGAGCATCCCGGTGAGGAGGAAGGCCCACCACACCCAGTTCCCCGCAACTCCGTTCTGTCGGACGATGTCGGTGACCAGATTCGGGGTATCGGTGGAGAAGGTGGTGGCCACCATGGAGATTCCCAGGAGCCACCACGGCATGTCCCGCCCCGACAGGAAGAACTGCGAGGTGTTCCGTCCCGCCCGGCGGCTTACCACCGCGCCCACCGCCAGGACCACGGCGAAGTAGAGGATGACGATGGACCAGTCCAGCGCCGAGAGCTGCATGGGCCGTGGCTCCGG
>PWZC01000278.1 GCA_003567615.1 Gemmatimonadota bacterium
GCGCCGGGACTGAGCCCGGCCGGCCCGATCGTTTGCACGCGAGAGGAGGTACCCATGGCGATTCGAATCAGGCTCCTGACCCGGGGGCTCGGCGTATTCTTCACCCTTCTGCTCCTGATGGTTGCCCCGGCGGCAGTGGCGGCCCAGACGGGCACCGTCTCCGGTACGGTGCAGGACGAAGGCGGCTCGGCGGTGTCCGGTGCCCAGGTCATCCTCCAGGGGACGGGGCTCCAGGCTCTCACCGGGAGCGCCGGCACCTTCCAGATCACCGGCGTTCCAGCGGGCTCCTATCAGCTTCGGGTGGTCCAGCTCGGATTCCGGGAGGCCCGGGAAGAGGGGGTCCAGGTTCGGGCCGGCGAAACGACCCGGGTGGATGTGACCCTGGAGTCGCTCCCCATCGCCCTCACCGGCGTCGTGGTCTCGGCGGGTCGCCGGGCCCAGCGCCAGACCGAGGCGCCGGCCACCATCACCCGCATCGACACGTCCGATCTGGGGAATCTTCCCGGAGGCAACTTCTCCAGCGCCCTGAAGCAGGTGAAGGGGTTGGACTTCATCCAGGTCGGGGTGAGTGGAGCGGCGGTGAATGCCCGGGGATTCAACTCCTCGTTCAACAACCGGATGCTCATGATCGAGGACAACCGCATTGCGGTGCTCCCGGAGAGCGGACTCCCGCTGGGTCAGTTCACCCCCATCCCCCTCATCGACCTGGCCGGTGTGGAGGTGCTGGTGGGCCCTGGAGCGGCGCTGTACGGTCCGGATGCCTCCAGCGGCGTCATCAGCCTTGAATCGAAGGATCCCCGGGACTTCACCGGAGCTTCGGCCATGATCACCGGGGGCTCCCGGAGCTACCTGAACATCCAGGCCCGGCAGGCCGACATGCTGGGCGACGACTGGGGCTACAAGGTCACCGGGGAGTTCCACCGGGTGGACGATTTCGAGAATCGCTTGAACTACGGGACGCCGGAGGCGCCCATCTGGGAGATGGGGACGGGCGGAAGACCGGGGCTGGACGACGAGAGCGGGGTCAGCTGGGAGAACCGGGCCATGCGCGGACAGGCGGCCCTCGTGCGCTACTTCGACGAGAGCCGCCTGGAGTTCGGTGCCGGCGCCAGCATGAACGACGGGGTCGGACAGACCAACGTGGGGCGAAACCAGTTCGACGGCTGGACCTACAACTATCAGCAGATCCGGTTCACCAGCCCGAACTGGTTCGCCAACGTCTACCGCGCCCAGTCGCAGGCTGGCGACTCCTATGCCCTGAACCGGTATTCCACCAACCGGGTGGCGAATCCCGATCTCACCGACGACCAGGTCCGACTGATCTCCGACTGGCCCTCCGACGGGCGGATGCTGGCCGCCGAGATCCAGAACAACTTCTCGGTGCCGGCGCTCTTCGGATCCCAGGTCACCTGGGGGGTGCAGGCCCGGCGCGACGCCGTCTCTTCCGATCGGCAGTGGCTCACCGACCGCCTCACCGGTGAGGACGTGACCATCAATCAGGTCGGAATCTACGGTCAGGTGGAGACCCCGCTTCCGTCGAACCTGCGCCTGGTCCTGGCGGCCCGGGTGGACGAGCACGACAACTACGAGACCCAGTTCAGCCCCAAGGCCGGGCTCATCTGGTCACCGCAGCCGGACCAGGCGCTTCGCTTCACCTTCAACCGGGCCTTCAAGTCGCCCACCATCCTCCAGACCAACTTCTGGATCCCCAACTTCGTGCCCTTCGTCGGCGTCTTTCACAACACGGAAGGGTTCATCGTGCGGAACCTGGACGGCACCGAGGTGGGACGCCTGGATCCTCTGGTGCCCGAGTCCAACAACACCTGGGAACTGGGATACCGGGGCGTACTGGGGAGCCGGTTTCTGGTGGATGTGGCCGGGTACGTCAGCGACTACACCGACTTTTTGAGCCCTCTGACCACCTTTGCGAACCCGTTTGGGGCCAGCCTGTTCAGCGCCGACCCCACGGTGGCGTTCTGGGCCTCCACCGGTGATGCGGTGGTGGACGAGGATGGCGGCCCGCAGATCCCCCTCACCTACTGGAACCTGGGTGAGGCCTCGGTGCGGGGGATGGACTTCGGCGCCACCTTCATTGCCAGCCCCCGGGTGGACATCCGTGGAACCTTCTCCCATATCAAGCTCACCAGCGATGAGGCGGAAGCGGGCCCGGCGCTGGAGGCCACGGCGCTGAACTCGCCGGGAACCAAGTGGACGCTGGGCGTGGACGGGCGCGACTTCGGGGGCTTCGGCGGTGGCGCCACCGTCCGGTACGTGAACGGGTATCAGTTCACCTCAGGCATCAACCGGGGGAACATCCCGACCCACGCCGGGCTCGATCTTTCGCTTCGCTACCGACTGGCGGACTCGGGGCTCGAACTTACGGCCACGGCCCAGAACCTCTTCGCCTGCGGGAGCGACACCCCCGGCGGCGACACGTCGTGTGGCTTCAATCAGGATCACATCCAGATGGTGAACATGCCCGCCATCGGGTCCATCTTCCTGTTGGGCCTGCGCTGGGGGCTGTGACCCGGAGGAGCGGGAGATGACCATGAGCACACTCCTGACCCTGGTGGGGCTCGTCGCCGCAGGCGGCGGGCCCCCGGGGGCCGATCCCGGCGAGGTGATCCGGGACCGATACGAGGGCCCGCACGGAGCGCGGGCGTACCGGCTCTTCCTGCCGTCGGGGGAGGGGGCAGAGCGGGTGGACGGGGGAAGGGCGCCCCTTCTCGTCATGCTCCACGGGTGCACCCAGGACCCGGACGATCTGGCCCTGGGGACCCGGATGGATGCGGCGGCGGCTGCCCGAGGCGTGGCCGTTCTGTACCCGGAGCAGGATCCGGCGGCGCACCCCCTTCGGTGTTGGAACTGGTATGAACCCGATCATCAGGGGCGGGACGGCGGGGAGCCGGCACTCCTGGCCGGGATGATCCGAGAGGTGGCCGCCCGCCACGGCCTGAGGGTAGGCTCTGGGATGGATGGCGTGGTGGTGGCCGGCATGTCGGCGGGTGGGGCCATGGCCACCATCCTCGGGGTCACGTACCCGGACCTGGTTCGCGGCGTAGCCAGCCACTCGGGGGTGGCGTTCGGGGTGGCTCAGGGCCTTTCCCAGGCCACGGCCGCCCTGGCCGGGACCCTGGATCCGGACCGGGA
>PWZC01000067.1 GCA_003567615.1 Gemmatimonadota bacterium
AGATCGTACCAGTTGTAGAAATGGCCCCGATAGCGGGGAAGCCGATCCAGCGTGTCGAAGGCCCGCTCCAGACGCTCCAGCATGGGGTCCAGCGCCAGGATGCCCAGATCCCGGGCACTCATGGTGGAGAGGAGTTGCAGCCCGATGTTCGTGGGTGAGGTCCGGCGCGCCACCACGGGGCTCGGATCCTCCTGGAAGTTGTCCGGCGCCAACCAGTGGGTGTCCTCGCCGGCGAAGCGATGGAAGAACTGCCAGTGGAGGAGGGCATACCGCACGGCCTGCGCCCGGTGGTGAGACGGAAGCCGACGATCCGGTCCAACGGGGCGGGTCCCCGCCTCGTACGCCACCACCGGAGCGGCCATCCAGAGGATGAGGATGGGCACCGCGGACAGCAGGGCGAACACCCGCTCCCCGCCCCCTTCCTGCACCGCCAACCCCACCAGGAGCACCATGATCGCCCCCGCCAGGACAACGGCGGGGAGCATCTCCCGGGCGATGGAAGGCAGGTCGCCGGCGGAGGTCCGCTCGGACCTGGACGAAGGGGTCCATTCCAGGAGCTTTCGGCGGGTCACCGCCATCCGCCACAGCGTGCGGAGGACGGCATCAGCCGAGATCCATGCCTGGTGCGGAAGGAAGGCAAGGATCAGCCCGAACTGCTTGCCCCCGGCCCAGGCGTCCCTGACCCAGGCCGCGTAGTAGGCACGCACCGACCTGTCCGGGGGCGGGCGCAGGAGACCCGAGAAGAGCCCCAGGATCCAGGGAGCGGCCAGCGCCGCCAGCCCCACCAGCGTCCAGCGGACCGCCGATCCCGGGAGCACGGTCCACCCCGCCACGAGGAAGACCACCAGAGCGATCTCCACCAGGCTCCGGCGGAGATTGTCGACGATCTTCCACCGCGAGATGCGGGTCAGGGGGTTCTTCTCCATGCCCTCGGGTCCGCGGACCCGGGAGGCGAGGCGGGGAAGGAGCTGCCAGTCCCCACGGATCCAGCGGTGCTTCCTCCGGGTGAAGCTCAGGTATCCGCCCGGATAGTCGTCGTAGATGGTGACGCCGGTGAGGAGTCCGGCCCGGGCGTAGTTTCCCTCAATGAGGTCGTGGGAGAGGAGGGTGTTCTCGGGGAAGCGCCCCTCGGTAGCGGCGCGGAAGGCATCCACGTCGTAGATCCCCTTCCCCGTGAAGCTCCCCTCGCCGTAGAGGTCCTGATAGAGGTCGGAGACGGCGGTGGTGTAGGGGTCCACACCCGGATCTGCCGCCTGTACCATGGAGAAGCGCGAGCGGAGGGCACTGGGCAGGGTGACCCCGACGCGAGGCTGGAGCACCCCATACCCCCGCACCACCCGTCCCGCGTCCGGGTCGTAGACCGGCCGATTCAGGGGATGGGCCAGAGCCCCGACCAGGGAGGGTGCGGCCTCCCTGGGCAGGACGGTGTCGGCATCCAGGGTGATGACGTAGCGGACGTCCCTCAGGCGGCGTGTGTCCCCCAGCTTGACCGGGAAGTTGGCCGTCTCGCCCCGGATGAAACGGTTGAACTCCACCAGGTTGCCCCGCTTCCGCTCCCAGCCCATCCACACCCCCTCCGACGGATTCCAGAGGCGGGGACGGTGGAGGAGGAAGAACGGCCCGGCGTCGCCCTCACCATAGAGGGCGTTGAGGCGCTCGATCCCCTCCCGGGCAGCCTCCAGAATGGAGGGGTCGTCGGGCATGTGCTGGGAAGGGGCATCCACGAAATCGGAAAGGAGCCCGAAGTGGAGCACCGGATCCCGGTTCGCCAGGAACTGGATCTCCAGGTGTTCCAGGGCTTCTTCCACCCCATCCGGGCTCTCCAGGAGGGTCGGGACCACCACGGCCGTCCGGAACTCCGGGGGAATCCCGGCCTCACCCCGGAGATCCAGCGCGGGAAGGGAAATGGGCGGTAGGAAGCTGGTAACCAGTTGGCCCATGGCCCGGACGGCGATGTCGTTGGCCGGGATCAGGACCAGGAGGAAGATGAGGATCCCCCATCCACCCGATCCCGCCAACCAGGGGATGAGCGCCATGGCGAGGGCGGTCCCTACCAGCAGGCCGCCGCCCAGCACCATGTCCGGGTGCCGCAGCACCGAGCGGTGGATCTGCTCCAGAAGGGAAGGCCGGTATCCGAAGTCGGCCTCCAGGCGTTGCCGCCCCTGATCCACGAGCCAGTATCCCACGTGGCCCTGCAAGGGCGGCCCCCCGTCGTCCAGGGCCTCCCGGGCCAGCTCCACCGCCCGTGCCGCCACCTCCGGCTCGGGGGTGCGGGTTCGCCGGGCGATGCGCTCCACCACATGCCGGTAGCGGTCCCGGGTCTTGAAGGTCATCTGGTGATGGGTTTCCGAGGGATCCTGGCGGAGCTCGGTCTCGATCCTGCTCTGCCCTTCCACGAAGGTTTCCCAGTCCAACTGCCCCACCGTCCGGAGACTGGTGATGCTGTTGGCCATGATGACCTGGGTGAGCGCCATCTGCTGGGTGGCCAGCACCGCCGCCTTCTCCGCGTCGAAGGCCTCATCGGCCACCCACCGCTCCAGCCGGCCGATGGCGGGGTTCGCACCGCACCGCCGCCGGAGTTGGCGGAGGAATCTGGACACGAAGGCCGGGCTGAGCGGCGGAGGATCGAGCATGAACTCTTCGATGATGCGGGCCAGCCGGTCCCCGCTCCCTTCGAGGACCGTCTCGATCCGCTCCACCCAGCCGTCTGCCCGCTCCATCTCGTCCAGGCGGGCGACAGATCGGAGGGCCATCCGTCGCACGCTCTCCAGAAGGGTGAGTCGGAGCATGGCCGGCAGGGCCCACAGCTCCCCGATGCGCAGGGTGGCGTGCTCCTGGAAGGCCGCGACGAAGAGCTCCAGGTTCTCCCGATCCACCCGGCCCTCGGTGTGGGAGATGAGGACGATGCAGAGTTCGTAGACCCGGGGATATCCGGTCAGATCTCCACTCCGCGCCTCGGGCAGTTCGTCATAGAAGCTGGGTGGGAGCCCTTCGGACGCCTCCCGGATGTGCTCTCGGAGGAGGTACATGTTGTCCAGGAGCCATTCTGCGCCGGGACCCACGTCCACCTGCCGATCCGCCGCTTCGGAGAACCGGGCGTGGGCCTGCCGAAGGATGCGGGAGGTGCTCCGGAGACGCCGGAGGAGGCG
>PWZC01000054.1 GCA_003567615.1 Gemmatimonadota bacterium
CTGCCCGCCCCCGGAGCTTCTGCCTGCCCCCGGGGCTTCTCAGTCCCCCGACCCAGTCCCTACCCTGCGCGAAATCCGGGCAGGACCCTGACTTCTTGCGTCTCTGCAAGGACACCTGTCAGGTTTCAATGGTCGGCCCCTCCTTGGGAGACCGCACCTGCCTTGGGAGACCGCACCCTCCTTGGGAGACTGCACCTGACAGCCGTGGCGCTCCACATCCCTCAATGTCCGGTTCCCGGTAGAACCGACATTGGCACCCCGCAGATGGAAGCCAGCGAATGGCCCCCCGATCCGAGACCGTCCAGGCAGAATCCCGAAGCGGTAAATCTCGCCGTGGGCTCTCCCTACCGTGGCGCTTTGCCATTCTGGAAGGGGGGCTGGTGACCATCTGGTTCTATCTGGTGGGGTCGCTGGTGCGCTGGGACGCGGCCTCGTGGATCGATGCCTTGGTGCTCGGGCTCCTCTGGGCGACCTATCGTGGGTGGGGATCGCGTGAGAAGGGAGTCGTCGAGCCGGAGAGCCCCGCCACCGGAGAGGCGGAGGGCGCCCCAGCCCGGCGAGAAGAACCCGCTCCGCTCTGGTCCCACTACCGCCCCTTGGCCGTGCCCTGGAGTGTCTCTCTCCGAAAGGTCCTCTGGATCACCCTGGCCACGTTCCCGTTGCTCCTGGTATACGACCGCTTCTTCGACGTATCGCGGCCCCTGACCCACGTCGCCCTCGCCACCGCCGGCATCGGCGTTCTTTACGTGATGGCCTACCTCACGCCTCGGCTGTGGCTGGGAACGCCGCCCTCTGGGGCTGACGGATGATCCTGAGACCCCATTGACCTGAGACCCCATTGAAGACGAGCTGAACAGCGAAGACCGGCCGGGCCCACCAACTGGCGCCCGACCGGTCCCCTGTCCACAGGCAGACCGCCCCCCCCGGCGGCACCCCCTCAGCCGTGGGCTACCGCTCCGACACCGGCGCCACCGCGTCCGCCGCACCGAAGCCACCGGCGGCCCCCTGGGGGGTCATGGACCGCCCCGCCGACCCCGGCCTTACCAGGAACCAACTCCCGGGCGCCACCTCCGTCCTCATCGCCCCCGGGGCCGTCCCGCCGAACTCAATGGCCCCGATGTCACAGGGCGCTCCCCGCCCGAACCCCCGCTGGTCCGTTGCCAGGCAGCGGTCGGGGTGGCCGGCACCGATGGCTGCGCTTCCTTCGAGGAGCGGGTGGAAGGGCGTGGGCCCGGCCTCATGATCCGGACCCGGATCCACGCCCGCTTCCACCCCGCTCAGATCTCCCTGCTGCGTCAGGACCGGGGCGCAGGAGTCATCGTCGGAGAGGTTGTGTCCCCGGGATGCCGGGGGGACCTGCTGGTCGAAAAAGCAGTTCGTCGCCGTCCCATCCTCGAGGAGGTTTCCAGCCATGAGGACGTTGGTGAGCACGGCCTGGGCCGGGTCGAAGAACCGGATGCCCGCTCCATTGGTCTCGGCCGTATTCCCCACCACCGTCACGCCGTTCATGGTGCCGCCCCCAAACCCGAGGTGGACCGCCCCCGCCCGGTTCGCCCGGTTCCCCGAGATGGTGGTGTTCCGAACCTCAGCGCCGGCCCCGAGGACCATTCCCCCGCCCCACCCCTCTTCGGCCACATTGTCCAGGATGCCGGAATCGGTCAGGAGCGACCCGGGGATGACGAGCTGCATCCCGCCCACGGCGTTGCCCGCGCGGTTCCCCACCACAGTGAGGCGGCGGAGGGACGCCTCTCCGGAGCCGATCACCGCGAGACCCCCAGACGACACCCCGGCCTCGTTGTCCCGGAACTCGACCCGGTCCATCTCCAGCTCACCACCCTCCATGAGGCTGGCCATCATCCCACCGGCGGAGGTCTCACTCCGGTTCCCCACCACCACGGCGTCCACGAGGCGCAGCCTGGCCGTCTGGAAGAGGCCGATGGCCCCCCCGGAGCTCTCGGCCCGGTTGCCCTCGGCCCGAACCCGAATCGCCTCCACCTGGGCTCCGGATATCATCTGGAGGGCGCCCCCGTTCAGCCGAGCCGAGTTGTCGTGGAACTCCAGGTCCTCCAGCGCACCCTCCGTCCCGATCCCGGTGAAGATCCCTCCGCCGGCACCTTGTGTCTCATTCCCCTCCAGACGCACCCTCCGCACCTCGATCCGGCTGTCCGTCCATGCGGCGACCCCCCCTCCGGCTCCCTGCTCGGAGCGGTTCCCCGTCACCTCGCCGTCTTCCAGGATCAGCGTGGATGTCACCAGGTAGACGCCCCCACCCCCACCCATCCCCTCGGTCACGTTGTCGCGGATCTCGACGCCTATGGCCGACATCCGGCTTCCGCTCAAGAGGGAGGCGCCGCCGCCCCGCGACTGACCGCCCTCGCTTCGATTTTCCAGCAGGAGAAGGTCCTCGGCCTCGATGCCGGAGGCTTGCTGAAGGTAGATTCCGCCCCCGCCCCCGGTTCCGGCCCGGTTGGCCCGCAATTCGACCCGCGTGAGGGTCGCCTGGGATCCGCTCCACCCGAAGTAGCCGGCGGCGCGACTCGTCGCCACGTTCCCGGCCACGAGCACGTCGGTGAGCTCCACCCGGGTGTCTTCCGAACCCACCGAGATCCCGGCCCCCGCCGGCGCCCGATTGTCCATCACCTGCACATTCCGGATCACGGCCTCGGATCCGGAGACGACCCGGATCCCGCCGCCGTCCCAGTCCGTCTCGTTGCCCTCCACCACCACATCTTCCAGGACCAGGTGGCTCTCGTTACCGGCCCAGATCCCGCCCCCGCCCCCGAGCTCCCCCATGGCCCGGTTACCCGCCACCCGCACCCCGGTGAGGCTGGCCTCGGATCCGTCGAAGACGCGTAGACCCCCACCCCAGCCAGCCTCGGTTTCATTTCCCTCGATGCTTCCCCCCTCCATCTCCAGGGTGCTCCCGGCCACCACTGACATGCCGGCCCCCGGCCGGCCTCCGGTTCCGATGGTTCGGTTCCCGACCACTCGCGTGTTCTCGAGCCGAACTGTGGACATCTCGGTGACCAGGAGGCCCCCGGCGGTGGTGGAGGATTGGATGCCGCGGTTGTCCGCGATCTCGCTGTCCACGAAGCGGACGGATGAGCCGCCCTCTACGGCGACGCCCCCGCCCTGGGGCGCGA
>PWZC01000475.1 GCA_003567615.1 Gemmatimonadota bacterium
ACCCTGGCGGTATTCCTGGCCCAGCACGCCCTTCGATTGGGCTTCGACGCCACCATCTACACCTACAACCTCACCGTATTCGACCCCTCCTGGTTCGATCCTCCGGTGGAGGACCTGTCGGCCCAACTCCGGGCCCAGGCGGACTTCAAGCCCGACCCCCGCCTCCAGGTGGCCACCACCGCCTACCTGGAGTTCCTTCGACTGGGCGGCGAGATCGTCTACGAGGAACTCACCCCCGAACTGGTGCGGGGCTACCTGCGACGCGGGCGCCCCATCCTCACCGGACTCTCGGCCACCTACCTGTACGGGTGCGCTCGGGAGGCGGGCACAGATCGGCTCCACTACGACGACCTTCGCGGCGTGCCCACCGGCCACTTCGTGGTGCTCTCCGGCTACGAGCCCGACGACCGCGAAGTCCTCATCGCCGACCCCCTGCGCGACAACCCCCTCACCGGTTCCCAGCGCTACCGCCTCCCCATGCAGCGGGTGCTCGGCGCCATCCTGCTGGGGGTGCTGACCTACGACGCCAACTTCCTGGTCATCGAGCCACGGCGGGATCGGGGTGCGCCGGGAGGGGAAGGGTGATCCCCCTGGTGGTGGTGGAGGCCCAGGAGCGCTGGCCCTTCGTGCTGGATGGGGTGGAGGTGGTGGCCGCCCGGGACTACCTCACCGACCCGCGCTTCCGGGATCTTCGAGGGGCCGCGGTCTACAACCTCTGTCGGCGCTACGGCTACCAGACCGTGGGGTACTACGTCTCCCTTCTGGCCGAAGCCCGGGGACATCGCCCCCTCCCTTCGGTTTCCACCCTTCAGGCGCTTCACGCCGCCACCATGCTGCGAAGTGTCTCGTCCGAGGTGGAGACCCTGGTGGAGAAGGCGCTCCGCCCCCTGCGGTCGTCGGATTTCGAGCTGTCCATCTACTTCGGGCGCAACATGACGCGGCGCTACGACGCCCTGGCCCGCGCCCTCTTCAACGAGTTTCCCGCCCCCATGCTCCGCGCTCGTTTCCGGCGGGATCCGGACGGGATGGAAGATGGCGGGCGGGGGGGCTGGCGTCTCCACGGGGTGCGCCCCATCGCCGGGACCGACGTTCCAGATGCCCATGTGCCCTTCGTTCTGGAGCAGGCGGCCCGGTTCTTCCGACGCCGCCCTTCCATGGCACCCCGGGAGGCGGCCTGGAGCATGGCCATTCTCTGGCACGCCGACGACCCGCAGCCGCCCTCCAACGAACGGGCCATCCGGAAGTTCGTCCGGGCCGCCGCGGACCTTGGCATCCGGGCCGAGGTCCTGGGTCCCGACGAGACCGGACGCATCGCCGAGTACGACGCCCTCTTCCTCCGGGAGACCACGGGGGTGGACCACCACACCTATCGCCTGGCCCGGCGGGCCCAACGGGACGGGCTCGTGGTGGTGGACGACCCGGAATCCATCATCCGGTGCACCAACAAGGTGTACCAGGCCGAAGCCTTCCAGCGGCATCGGGTTCCTGCCCCCCGGACGCTGGTGGTGCACCGCCGGAATGTGGACCGGATTCCCGCGGAGGTGGGAATGCCGTGCGTGCTGAAGCGCCCGGACGGGGCCTTCTCCCAAGGGGTGGTCCGCGCCGGCGACGAGGCGGAGTTGGCCCGCCTCCTCCCGGCCCTCTTCGCCGAGTCGGAACTCCTGGTGGCCCAGGCCTGGACCCCCTCCACCTTCGACTGGCGCATCGGGGTCCTGGGGGGGGAGCCCCTCTACGCCTGCCGCTACCACATGGCCCGGGGGCACTGGCAGATCATTCGGACCTCCGCCTCGTCGGCCTCGGCGACCCGCTACGGGCAGGTGGAAACCCTCCCCCTGGACCAGGTCCCCGAGGCGGTGATCCGAACGGCTGTCCGGGCCGCCGCCCTCATGGGCACCGGGCTCTACGGAGTGGACCTGAAGGAGGTGGAGGGGCGGCCCCTGGTCATCGAAGTGAATGACAACCCGAGCCTGGACGCGGGCTATGAGGACTCGATCCTGGGCGACGAACTCTACCGCGCCGTCATGCGGCACTTCCTCCGTCTGCTCGAGGCCAACTGATGCATGCGCCGGCCCCGACCCTGGGCCTCTTCGATGGCTTCGGGGTCGAGATCGAGTGGATGATCGTGGATTCGGCGTCGCTGGATCTGCGTCCCGTGGGCGACCGACTCCTGGGCGACGACGGGGAGGTGGAGCGGGGGGCCATGGCCTGGTCCAACGAACTCGTCCTCCACGTGCTCGAGGTCAAGACCAACGGACCCGCCCCGACGCTGGAAGGGCTGGCCGATGCCTTCCACACCGAGGTGCTGGAGGCCGAGGCCCGGCTCCTTTCCCTGGGGTGCCGCCTCTTGGGAGGCGCCGTTCACCCCTGGATGGATCCCGGCGTCGAAACCAGGATCTGGCCCCACGAGACCACGGAGATCTACCACGCCTTCCATCGGATTTTCGGGGTGGAGGGGCATGGCTGGGCCAATCTCCAGTCGACCCATCTCAACCTTCCCTTTGCCGGGGATGCCGAGTTCGCCGCCCTCCACCAGGCGATTCGCCTGGTCCTCCCCCTGATTCCCGCGCTGGCGGCGGCCTCGCCCGTTCTGGACGGAAGGGTACAGCCCAACCTGGATGAGCGAATGGAACGGTATCGGGGGAACGCTCTCCGTATCCCCTCGGTGTCGGGCGGCGTCATCCCCGAGGTGGCCCGGAGCCGGCAGGGGTACGAGGGAGGTGTTCTGGCGGAGATCTACCGGGATCTGGCCCCCCTCGACCCCGAGGGAATCCTCCGCCACGAGTGGGTGAACGCCCGGGGGGCCATCGCCCGGTTCCAACGAAACGCCGTGGAGATCCGGGTCATGGATGCCCAGGAGGCTCCCCTCATGGATCTGGCGGTGGTGACGCTGGTGGTGGCCGCGGTCCGGAAGCTGGTGGCCATCGGCATGGATACGCCCACCGGTGGAGCCTCACCCCTGGAACTACCCGAAACCGCCGACCTGCGGGAACTCCTGGCGGCCACCGTGCGCCACGGCGACCGGGGAGCGCTGGCTTCCACCCGCTCCATCCAGGCTCTGGTTGAGCTTCTCGGGGTGACGGACCGACACCCGCGCACCGCCGGCGAGCTCTGGTGGGGCGTGGCCGAAGATGCGGA
>PWZC01000473.1 GCA_003567615.1 Gemmatimonadota bacterium
CCAACAGCGTCCAAGAACAAAGGCCCAGGGGTGCATTCCTGCGGGGGCACTCCCGAGGCCAGGCTCCCCCTCCCCGGTCCGGGAGATGGCTGGCTAGCGCCTGTCTGGACGGATCCTCTCTTCTCACCCACCCCCTCCACCGAAGCGGAAGAAGAAAGGGAATTAGAATGCGGATTCGCATTTCAGGTGGGGTGAATTCCATGGCAGAACGGTCACCTGAGCCCGCGCACCCCACCCTGCCGGACCGTAGTGGATCTTCTCTTCATGCCCCGGCACTATCCTCCGCCCGCTGGCCCGCTGGCCCGCTGGCCCGGTGGCCCGGTGGCCGCTGCAGGACACGTGAGCGGGAAAAACCTATACCTCAGGCACTTCGGCAGCGCCGAGATTCGACTTTCACCCGCTCGCGCAGGCAGGGATGGCAGCCTCGGAGCCTAGCTGGGTGGGAGGAGGGGAGACGTGCCAGATCGGGAAAATTAGAACCCCGATTCTAATTTACTTCCAATCGGCGGCGGGCAGTGCGGAGGTGGGGCGGTAGGGTAGCGCACGGGTATGCCGGTGCAGCGAGAGGGCGGGCGGGCTCGGCGGTACAACGGCAAGGCGATAGGGCTACGCGGCTGATGGGGCTGCGGGGACGATAGGGCTGCGGGGACGATGGGGCTGCGGGGACGATGGGACTGCGGGAGACTGATGGGGCTGCGGGGCTGCGCCTCGGTACGGCAGCGTGATCAGGCCGGCGTCACCGCCTTCAGGCCTCGATCCCTTCTTCCTCGACCCGGCCGAACTGGATTCCTTCGCGGGTGAGGGTGTCGGAGACGCGGTCGGCATGGTCAGCGGGGGTCCGGAGCGAAAGGCCGCACTTGGCATCCACGTGGGCCGGGGCCGGCGCCACCTCCACGGGGAGGCCCGCCTCCAGGGTCACTTCTTCGGCCCACATGGCCTGGTGGGTGGTTTCGAAGGTGAAGATCACGATGGACATGTGTGGCTTGGCTCCTTTCTTTACCAGGGCCAGCGGGTCCGGCCCCGTTGCGATTCGTCGCACTCCTCGGTGGGCTCGGTCCCGGGAATGAAGAACTCGGTGTAGGCGCGCTCACGTGGGCACCACGCCGAGGCCAGAAGTCCCGTGAGCGAGTCCACTTCCCGCGTGATCAGCCCCTCGGTGCTCCACGGCTCGGGGATGGGAAGAATGGGGGCATACCCGGCGTCCCCGTTGTCGGCCATGGCTCCCTGACCGGGGCCGTCTCCCACGTAGACCTGCCGCATGAAATCGCCCCAAACCGGTGCGGCATCCACGCCGCCAGTGGCTCGGGGGTAGATCTGGCGGGGGCGATCCATCCCGAACCAGACGGCGGCCTGGAGCGTCGGGGTGAACCCCACGAACCAGACGTCGGTGAAGTTGTTGGTGGTCCCGGTCTTCCCGGCCGCCGGGATCTCCAGGGGAAGATCGGCACCATGCGGGGCTCGGATGGCATTGTACGCGGTTCCCCGATTCACCACGTCCTCCATGATGCTCACCATCACACGGGTGGTCAGCGAGTCCAGCACCTGGGTTCGCTCCGGTTGGGGCTCCCAGAGAACCTCCCCATCCGCGCTCTCCACCCGGAGAATGGGGAACGGTCGAACGCGAGTCCCCATGTTGGCGAAGGCCGAATAGGCCTCGGCCATCTCCAGGGGGAGCACGTCCGCCGACCCCAGCGCCATGGAGGGCACCCGCGGAATGAGGGAGTTGATGCCAAAGCGCCGGGCCTGCTGCGCCACGGTCTCGAGCCCCACCTCCTCGTCGGCCAACTTGATGGCAACGGTGTTGATGGAACGACGATACGCCTCGCGCAGCGTCATGTCCCCCTCGAATTCTCCGGAGAAGTTCCGGGGCCGCCACTCGCTCCCATCCGCTTCCCGCCGGACCACCGGAGAGTCGGTGATGATGTGGGAGGCGGGGATCCCGCTGGCCAACGCAGACGCATAGACGAAGGTCTTGAAGGCGGAACCGGGCTGACGACGAGCCTGAGTGGCGCGGTTGAAGCGGGACTGCTCGAAATCCCTTCCTCCCACCAGGGCGCGAACGGCCCCCGTCTGGGGATCCAGGGCAATGAACATCCCCTGAAGGTAGGGGCTGTCGCCCTGGAGGGCCTCCCGCTGGTCGGCAAACTCCTCGTACAGGGGATGGCGAAAGCCCGGGCGTCCCTCGATCCGGTCGAAGCCCCGCTCCATGGCGCCCTCGGCCGCGCGCTGCATCTCCACATCGAGGGTCGTATAGACATTGAGGCCGCCGGTGTTCACCTGACCCCGGAACCGCTCCTGCAGGATGATTCGAACCCATTCGGTGAAGTAGGCGCCCAGTCCGTCCGCCACCTCTGCTCGTTCTGTGGGGAGGGGGTGATCCTGCCAGGCACGCATCTCCTCAGCCGAAAGGAATCCCTCCCGGCCCATCCGGTCCAGGACCAGGTTTCGCCGTCGCATGGCGGCGTCCTGGTTCCGGAAGGGGGAGTAGAAGTTCGGGCGATTCGCGATGGCGGCCAGGAGGGCCGCCTCCGCCGGATTCATCTCGGTGGCATCCTTGCCGAAGTAGTTGCGAGCCGCCGTCTGGATTCCCCACCATCCATGGGCCAGGTTGATCTGGTTCATGTAGGCTTCCAGGATCTGGTCCTTGGAGTAGGCCCGTTCCAGCTCCAGCGCCACCTGCAGTTCCTTCAGCTTCCGTTCAACCCGCTTTTCGAATCCGATGGTCTCGAACATGTTTCGAGCCAACTGCTGGGTGATGGTACTCCCGCCTCCCCCCTGGAAGGATCCGGTGGTGAGCACTCCGAGGGCCGCCCTGGTGGTGCCCCGGAGATCGATTCCCCTGTGCTGGTCGAAGCGACGGTCCTCAATGGCGATGAAGGCCTGGGGGACATGATCGGGGAGGGCATGGATCGACACCGGGGTGCGCCGTTCGACCCCCAGCTCCCCGACGAGTCGACCGTCGTGACTGAAGATCTTGGAGGTCTGCTGAGGCTCCCAGGTGTGGATCTGCGCGATGGACGGACAGTCCACACAGAGATTCCGCCAGGCACCCCAGCCGAAGCCCAGGCCTCCGGCGGACACGAAGAGAACGGGGATCCACACCCAGGGGATCCGGCCGATCCGGCGGGCAGAACG
>PWZC01000293.1 GCA_003567615.1 Gemmatimonadota bacterium
CAGTGGACGCAGCCGAAGTCGCTGAACTCCACCACCTGCACCACCGCCGTCTCCACGTCGCCCTCGTCGAAGCCAATGGCGCTGATGTCCACCAGGTCCTCGCCGTCGGCGGGGGTCTGGGGAGCGTCCTGGGTCTGGGCGGCGGCGTCCTGGCCGGCCGGGACCTGGTCGCCCGGAGCCGGGGCGGCCTCGCCGGTGCCGTCGCCGCAGCCGGTGAGGGCCGCCAAGGCGAGGATCGGGAGGAAGGCGGTGAAGGGCCGGGAGGCCCGGGCGACGATGGATCGCCGGGAGGGGAGCAGCGTTCGCATGAAGTCGGTCCGAATCAGGAGGAGCTGCAGGGGCCACCGGACGGCCCCCACCTTTGGAATTGAGACCCCTCAATGTAGTGGCGGATCCGTTCCCGGCGCACCTCCGGCGGGGAGGGGCGCTGGCACCGCTGGCGGCCCGGGCCGAGCTGGCCGCCGCCGCCGCGCTCCTGGAGGCGCTGGAGGGGACGTACCGGGCCCGGAGGGGCACCTGACCCTCAGCGTCACCCAGCCCTCACCGCACCCGGGCCAGCGCTGCCTCCAGAAGTTCGTCTCGCCCGTCCCGGACCCCTGCGATGGTCCGTTCCACAGGGTGGGTGGGCGGGATTCCCCGGTTGTGAAGGAGGGTTCGGTCGTGGTTCTCGACCCGCATCCCCGTCCAGCCGATCCGGCTTCCCCCGGGGAGGGTGAAGGGGTTCACATTCCCATTCGCACCAGCGGTGGGCCCACCTACGATGTCGCCCAGGCCGTAGTGCGCCACGATTCCCATCACCGATTCGGCGTAGCTGATGGCACGTCCGTCGGTGATGAAGGCAGTCCGTGCGTCAATGCGCGGTGCACGGGGCGCCAGGGACCAGCGGCTCTCCTGGTAGTCCACCGGTTCCTGGAAATCCGGCCGGACCAGGAGCGGAATCCGCCAGAACGCCGAGTGGAGGGTCTCGTCGCTCAGGTGGGGCAGAATGAGGTGGTTGCCGTTGGGATAGCCGCGCAGGTCGAACACCACTCCGTCGGCTTCGGCCAACTCGTGGACGCGGGCGTCGAAGGTCTCCATGCTGACGCGGTCCAGGTCGACGTAGAAGATCCCGGGCTCGAGCTCGGTAATGGGGTCGGGGCGTGGATCCTGGGGCGGAGGGGTTCGGAGCCGGGTGACCTGCGCCGTCTCCGCCTCTCCCTGCCGCCGGATCTCCACTCGCACCGGCTCTCCCGGGACCCCGCGCCCCACTTCGCCCAGGGCGCGGAACTCCCGCCACTGCACCGAACCCGAGAAGCGCTCCGCCTCCCGCTCCAGGAGGGATTCGGCGGCCACTCCGTCCAGGTGGGTGACCACATCGCCGCGCTGCAGCCCCGAACCCTGGGCCGCCGCCACCACCACGACCTGTCCCTCGATCCGCTCGAAGCTCGCCGGCAGGCGGCCGGCGGGGGCAGGGGCGGGGCCCGTCACCGACCCGTGCCCATCTTCCAGCCGTGCCACCAGCCATTCCAGATCACGCTGGAACGAGCCGTAGCTCTGCGGGACCAGGGCCCTCCTCAGTCCTTCGGTGAGAACCGCGTCCCAATCCACCGACACCACGTCGAAGTACGGATAGAAGTGCTGGAACACATTCCAGGCCACCACCATGTCCGCGATCCGGAGCGCGGCGTCGTCCGACTCGGAACTGGCCCCGACCCTCCCCTCTCCCACTCGCCGTAGCTCCGCCTGGAGCCATGTCTTGGCGGTGGGGTCGGGAGTTCCGAGGGTGCGCCTGTCGCGGCTGTAGAGGCTGAGCGGAAGGAAGGCGGTGAGCCCGCCACCGAGCTCCAACGCCATCCGCTCGCCCGCGTCCGGGGCCGCGTCGAAAAGCGGGCCCTCCATGGTGAAGCGCTGCGGCGTCACGGTCAGGGTAGGCCGTGGGGCGTCTCCGGGGGGAAGGGCTTCCACCGTCCAGCCCTGTCCGGGCCCGGACCATCCAGGAATGGAGCCGCCAGGCTCGGCCGGGTCGGTGAGATGGGGATTGGGCAACGGCACCTGGCGCCACGACCCGTCATCATCCCGCACCTCCAGGCGGATCCCGGCGTAGGCCACAGCCCCGCCCTGGGTGATGGTCCCCAGAAGAATCGTGGAGGCATCCGCGTCCACCTGCCCCTGGATCTCCACGTGGGCGCCGTCCGACGAGCGGACCGGACGGTCCGCCATGTTCTCGAAGAATCCCATCCCGCCCCCTTCCACATCGACGCGAAGCCAGAGCTGCCCCTGCCCTCCTCGTTCTCGGGGAAGGATCTCGGCGGCGAGGCGGATCTCCTGGTCCCGAAGCTCCCGGGCGTCCAGAGACTGGGTGAGGATGGCGCTCTGGCCCGCGAAGCTGAGTGTCCGTGCCCGATTCAGGCGGCCGCTCTGATAGGGCTGGCCCGGCGTGCCCGTTCCCATCCCCAGATGTTGCCACGCCACCACCTCGAGCCCGGTGGTGTCGGAGGGGGTGAGCTCGGGTGGTGGGGCGGGGGCGGGAGCGCCCTCGGCCTGGAGCCGGAGCAAAGGGGCGATGGGGAGGAAGAGCCGCTCCAGTTCGACCCGGAGTTCGGTCGGATCCTGAACGTGGCGAATTCGATCCGCTCCCAGGATGGCGAATTCGTCCCAGAAAACCTCAGCAGCTTCGTCGCTGGGGTGGAACCAGCGGACGTAGCCGTACAGCCGGGTGAAGGCTCGGAGGTGCTGCACCTGCGCGCTGTCCGCGGCGCTCCCGGGAAGGAAGTCGGCCATGGCTCCTGGCGGCGTGTTTCCGGCCATGGGCGGGGCGTCCCCCGATGGGGCGGCGAGGACCGCGGCTAGAGCGAGGGTGGTCCAGTTCATGGAGATTCCTGATGGTGGGCAGTGCAGCGGGTCAAGCATCGGATTCCGGGCGGACGCTCTGGCTGCCCAGGGGCGCTGGTACGGAACCCTCCGGCTCCTTCCACGATGATGTGCCGTGGAAGGGGGCGGCAAGTCGAGACTACCGGGATCGACAGAGGGACCCCGGTGAATCGGCGCGGGCTTCCTACCCGAGCGGGGCGGTGCTACCCCCCCGGGACAGCGCTCCTGGAGTACGAGGTCGAGAAGACGTCAGGGCTCAACCCGCCCCAGCCACCCCTCAGCCC
>PWZC01000430.1 GCA_003567615.1 Gemmatimonadota bacterium
CGACGCTACCCGGGTCCTCCATGCGGGCCGCATCGTCGCCGAACGCCGCGTTGATGGCGGTGGCGATCCGGTCGGCGGTCTGAAGGTCCGGGTCCCGGAGGAAGAGTCGGATCTCGTCGCCAACCGGCCCGGCCGGGAGGGAGATTTCCATGATGCCTCCGTCAGGGATCTGTGCCGAGGTTCCCCCTCGGTATCGACCGACGTAGCGTTGATCTGCAGGGCCGGCCACGGTGACGGGTCCCTGGGCGGTGGCCATGGCGGGGCTATCGGGAGTGAGGAGCAGGGGGGTCATCCAGAGCACGCCACCCCGAAGGGAGGTGGCGTCGCCCAGTGACGAGACGTGGACGGTGAAGCGCCCGCCCGGACGGAGCCAGGGCGAGACCTCCGCCGTCACCAGGACAGCGGCCGTGTTCCGGGTGCGCAGGACGCCCTCCGGGACCTCGATGTCGAAGCGCCGGAGGAGGTTGGCGATGGAGCGAACCGTGAATCCGGTGCCGTGGCGGTCGCCCAGCACCCGGTCGCCGGTGCCGTCGAGCCCGGTGACCAGGCCGTAGCCCATGATGCGCAGGGGGACGTCGGCTTCCACGTGGGTCAGTTCGCTGATGGGTACCTCCTGGGCCACTGCCGGGGCGGGGAGCAGGAGAGCGAGGCCAAGGGCCATGACCGCAGTCATAGCCAGGGGGCGAAGGGAGGTCATGGCCAGAGCCATCCGAACATGCGCCACCAGATGCCCCGGACCCGGCCCAGGTTGCCCCGGGAGCCGTAGCTCACCTCGGCGTCGGCGAGACGGATCGAGGGAACGGTGTTGGACCGGGAGATGTCCTGGGTCCGAACCCATCCGGAGATGGCGATCTCCTGTTCATGGTTGTCGATGGTGACACGCTTCTCACCCTCGATGCGAACCAGGCCGTTCTCGCCCTGTTCCACCACCCGGGCCGAGACCTCGGTGACGAACCGCTCCTGACGGGATGACTCGCCCCGGAATCGATCGGAGAGATCGGCCCGGGTTCGGCCCGAGCCCGCGGAGCCTTCCCCATTCACATTGAAGCCCATTCCCAGCTCGCGGCTCCGATCGTCGGACCGCACGTCGGTGCGGTTCGCCGAGGCCAGCGTGGACTCGTTCACCAGGATGGTGACGATATCGCCGACCTGGAGCATCCGCTGGTCGGAGGTCCAGGACGTTCGGGGATTGTCCATGGTCTGGGCCCCGACCCCGGGCGCCAGGACGGCTCCTCCCAGGAGGAGCGCCAGGGCCAGGAGGAGGGGCGGGGTGGACGGTCGCATGGTCAGCGCTCCTGTTGCGGAAGGATCTCCACCACCGGTCCGGATCGGACCGTGCCCCACACGAGCTTCCCCGTGGGGAGACGCACCTGCACGTCGTCACCCAGGGAGCCGGCGGTGCGGGATTCGCCGGTAACGCGGAGGACGACGGCGCCGCGGCGGAGCTCTACATCCACCGCCGAGCCGCTCTCCACCAGGAGGGCGGGGGCGACGCCGGGGACCGAGAGAAGCTGTCCGGCACGAATCATCCGCCGGGTCGTCCAGCCGGGCTCCGGTTCATCCTGTGGCCGGGGGGCACCCCAGCGCGGCTCCTGCTCCATGAGCATGTCGTCCCGTCCCAGTCTGTGGTGGCGGGGCAGGTCCCGAGCCGCCACCCAGCGACGGTCCATGTGACCGAAGCGGGCCCGGCGTCGGATGGAGCCCTCGCCGTCGGTGATCTCCACGACCCAGTGGCCACCGGAGCCGGACCCCAGGAGCCTGAGGCAGGTCGCCTCGACAGGGAGGTCGCCCTCGCCCGGGCCCCACTCGAAGAAAACGGCTCGCTCGGACAGTCCCCAGAGGTCGGCCACGTGGGTGGTGAGAGCCGCCTCGGTCCCCAGGCCCGGCGCCGGTACCACGGCACCGGTGGGGCAGATCGCCACCACCGTCGCCCCCCGAAATCCGGTGACCGCGGTCACCGGGTCGCCGGGGTCCGACCCGGGCGCACCGGTGGCGCTGCCCCATAGGGCAAAGCCGGCCACGAAGAGGGCGAGGGGGTTCATGGGGCGCCGGCGTCAGCGGATGAGGTTGTTGGCCATCTGACCCATCTCCTCGGCGGTCTTGATCGCCTTGGAGTTGGTTTCGTAGGCCCGGAGCGCGGTGATCATCTCCACCATCTCCTGCACCACCTCCACATTGCTCCCCTCAAGGGCGCCCTGCACCACGCGGCCGAAGCCGTCTTCCTGGGGGTAGCCCAGCAGGGGCTGGCCCGAGGCGCCGGTCTCAGCGAAGAGGTTCTCACCCAGCGCCATGAGTCCGGCGGTGTTGGAGAAGCGGGCCAGCTCGACCCGTCCCAACTCGACCGGGTACACCGATCCCGGGAGCACCGCCGAGATGACGCCGTCGCGGGAGATGTCCACGCTGGAGGCGTCGATGGGGATGGTCACGTCCGGGAGCACCGGATAGCCCTGCTGGGTAACCAACATCCCCCGGTCCGAGATGGTGAGACTGCCGTCCCGGGTATAGGCAGGGTCGCCGCTGGGCCGCTGGATCTGGAGGTAGCCGTCGCCCTCGATGGCGATATCCAGGGAGCGCCCGGTGACGTGGAGGGGGCCCTGGTCCGTGACGCGCTGCACGGCTGAGAGGCGTGTGCCCCGGCCTACCTGCACCGCCGGGATCACGTCGGTGCCCTCGTCCATGACCGGCTGGGCTTCCCGGACGGTCTGATAGAGGAGGTCCTCGAACTGGGCCCGGGACCGCTGGAAGGCGGTGGTATTCACGTTCGCCAGGTTGTTGGCGATGACCTCGACCCGGGTCTGCTGGGCGATCATGCCGGTGGCGGCGGTTCGGAGTGCGGGATCCATGTTCGGGTCTCCGGTTCTGGGGGCGCGTTCGGGTTCGAGGGTGTGGGTGCGGGGCCCGAGATCAGCGGACCCGGCCCACGTCGTTTGTCAGGCGCTCCAGGACCCCGTCCAGCACGTTGACGCTGCGCTGGACCTGGGAATAGGCTCGCTGGATCTCGATCATCTCGGTCATGGCCTGCACCGGATTCACATTGCTCTCTTCCAGGTAGCCCTGGCGGATCACGGTCTCCGGTCCGGCCTGCACCGTGGCACCTTCGGCCACCCGGAGTCCACCGGGTTCGCG
>PWZC01000266.1 GCA_003567615.1 Gemmatimonadota bacterium
AGGAACGGGTCACGGGATCGACGGCTCCTACTTCCGGGCCCTGCGCTGGAGCTCTTCCAGTGCTCGGGACACGATGGGGGCAGCCAAACCTCCCTTACCACCCCCGGGCCCCTTGCCGCCGCCATGGGAGCCACCTCCCCCCTGACCACCACCGCCGCCTTTACCACCGCCTCCCTTCGGGGGCTTCCCGCCACCCGGTGGATCATTGGGCCCGGGTTCATTGGGGTCCGGCCCCGGGTCGTTGGGATTCGGGTCGTTGGGGTCTGGACCGGACGGCGGATCCTGCTCCTCGCCCGTAAGCCGTCGTTCCAAGTGACCCAGGAGGCCACCACGAAGCTGAATGGCCTCTTCCGAAGACAGGCCGGTGCCCCGAGCCAGATCCCGCAGCTCCAACGAGAGGAGTTGCCGCACCGTAATCTGCTTCAGCGCGCTCTGCAGGTCGGAACCCAGGTGGCTGGTGTCCATGAGCTCGGCCACCGGTCGTGCCCCCAGGAAGGTGGGAAGACGCTCACCCACGCTTCGGGCAAAGAAATCGGTTC
Source organism: Gemmatimonadota bacterium (assembly GCA_003567615.1). GTDB lineage: Bacteria > Gemmatimonadota > Gemmatimonadetes > Longimicrobiales > Gaopeijiaceae > PWLA01. Next base: position 540 of record PWZC01000266.1, read on the forward strand.
GGGCCATGGGTACCCCTTCCACCCCCCGAGCGGCCTCGGTCGCCGCCGCCGCCATGGCCCGGCGGAAGCCGGTGGCCATGAGATCCGGTGGAAGGTTGGGAGTCCGGGGAAGGCCGGTGTCCACTTCCCGGAAGCGGGATTCGTCAATGGAGGGGATGCGGAGAGGCCCGGTGGAGACGGGGCAGCCCTCCTCGATCCGGAAGCAGGCCGAAAGGTTGCGGCGCGTCACCAGGAGGTGGGCGGTGTCGATGGGACGATCCGCCGACCCGCGCCGACGCCGCCGGACCCAGATTCGGAAGTCCTGGTCCACGATGGTGTCGATCTGGTGGTTTCGTCCCCAGCGGGGTCCTCGGGCGTACATGGGACCGCCCACCAGGACAGCCTGCGCCGATCGGTCCGTCAGCGCCTCGACCCGCAGCGGAATCTGCCGGCGCTCCGGCGGATGGGTGAGGATCCCGTCGGTGGGCACCGCGTGGCGAGGGTCGGGACTAACGAGGCGGGAGCGGTCGGCGGTCAGCTCCCACCACCCCCCGGGTCGGTCCAGATCGAGTGTCCAGTCCTCGCCCTCCGGCCGGTCGGCCAGACTGAAGATGTGCCGGGCACCATCGGGGATGAGGATCTCGCTCCCCCGGTTGTCCGACCCTGAGAGGGGCACACCTCCCCGCCCCGCGACCTGACTGAAGACGTTGAAGGTGAAGCTCCGTGTCTCCGGCTCTCCCTCGGGCACCTGTTCGGCATCATCGGGAAAGTGGCCCGTATCCAGGGCGGCCTCCACACAGAGTCCCTCGACACCCGGGGGTCGGGCCACCACGAAGACGAACTCCTGCACCCCCTCCAGCATCCGGAGCCCCTGGACGAAGGTCCGGCGGTTCGTGGGCTCCAGCAGGCCAGGGCGGGACAGCATGAGCACGGTCCCCCGGTTCGTTCCGGTGTGGTAGCCGGTGAGAAGCGAGTAGAGCTGATCCATGGTGGTGCTGAACCGCTCGGCCCGCTGCTCGGTATCGCTGGCTCCGGCGCTCTGGCCCCGGCGATCCTCCTGGCTGGACCCCCACGTGTGCTCCAGCTTCCCGGTGACCTCCACCGGCTCCATCTTGACCCCCGCTTCCACCCCTACGGTGGTCTCACTCTTCTCGGTGGTGGTCCGGCTCTCGTCGAAGCTGAGATTCCGGGCCGATCCGGTCAGGACCTCGCCCCCTTCCGTGATGCTCCGGACCAGCTCCCGGGACTTGGGCGAGAAGTCCAGGATGTGGGGAAGGCGGTCCGGCGCGATCTGACTTCCCGGCGAGGCATCGCCGGGGTAGAAGGCCACGTTCAGCAGCGCTCCGTAGCACCCGAGGTAGCGGGAGGTGAGCCGGTCCAACTCCATGAGCGGCTGGTTGTCGAAGAGGATGGTGCCGGTCTCGCCGCTCCTGGGCTCATACCCTGTCAGGGAGCAGGTCACCTTCACGAAGGTGATGCGCTGTCCGCACAGTCGGGTCTCCATTTCCTCGCTCACAGGCGGCTCGAAGGCCGAGATGGCCAGCGACGACCGCCACATGGTGGGAAACGAGCCGAAGCCCGCTACCCCGTCCATCATGTCGGGGCTGGCGGCCAGGACCTTCCAGGGGATGGCTGAGACGTTCAGGTTGCCGGCGGGCATGGCCCTACTCCCATGCAGGAGACACGGGGGCGGCCGCCCGGGCCGACGACCCGAGCGGGGGAAGGAACCCCACCCCACGGTAGCCCAAGGGAGCGGTAAGTGGACCGGACCGACCGTTCCATGTGGGTGTGAGCCCAAAGTAGAACGGGATTTTTCAGACACGCAAGAGATTTGTCAGCCTATCGCCCGTCAGCGTCAGGGGATCAGCCGCAGCCGGTGCTCAGCGGGACCGGCCATGAGCGATCCGCCTCTCCCTTCCACCCATGAGGCGTATCCGGCCCGGTACCACGGTGAGAGGAAGTGACCGCTCTGCCCACCCGGCACGTCCAGGATGGCGCGTTCCGGGTGGCCCGGGCGGCCCACGAAGCGCAGGCTCTGCCCATAGGTCGGGGTCTGTGCCCGCACCGCGCCGGCCCACCCCGAGAGGGGATCCCGGGGCATGTCCAGAAACCGGGCCAGGCGGGGCTGGACGGCGGAGAAGGGGTGGCCGATGGCAGCCCGGTTGTCCTGCCCCCAGGGAATCTCGGGACCTCCCGCCTCCCGGAAGGCCTCCAGCAGCGCGTCGGTCAGGTACGCGTCCCACCCCTCCACCGCACGCCCGTCCACCTCCCGGGGCAGGAGATGCTCCGGGCGCTCTTCCAGAAGTCGGAAGGCAGGCTCATGGGCCAAGAGCCACGTGTAGCGGAAGCCCGGTGCCGCTTCCACCACAGGTGCGAGAAGAGGGGCCAAGACCGCGTCCCGGAGCGCTCGGCGGGCGACCTCCAGGGTGCGGAAGGGAATCGACCCGGCATTGGCCCGACCGTCCCACTGGGCGGCCTGCCCCCGTATGCTGGCGAGGATGGGATCGGCGGGATCATCCGGAATCAGCTCCAGCAATAGCCCCCGAACCTCTTCGTGCTCCAGGCTGTGGGTGTCCAGTTGATGATGGTGATGGAGGTCCTC
>PWZC01000378.1 GCA_003567615.1 Gemmatimonadota bacterium
ATCCACTTCGACGAGTTCAATCCCCAGATGCAGCCGCGGGTGATCTGGCCGCCGGAGTTCGTGGTGGCCCGGGCCTATTTCGATCAGTTGGAGCGCCACCAGGGGCTTTCCGCCCAGCGGCTGGGCGAGATCGCCCGGGAGATGGACCGGATCGACGCCATGGCCGATGGGGCCGGAAAGCGGACGGCTCTGGGGGAGCTGGCCACTGAGCTCTGGTCCGACGCCCGCCGTATCAGCACGGGTGAGGTGGCCGGTGACGAGACGCGGGTCCGCCGTCTGGCGGGAGGCCTCCTGGATGTGGCCACCGCCATGTAGGACGCCGTCCCGGACAGGGGCCGCCTCCGGTTGGGGGCGTGCAGGCGGGATCGCACCGCCCCTGGCCGGAGTATGGACACAGTAGCGGTGCTTCGTTCCGTCCCCCTCGACCTCGAGGTCGAGGGGGACGGTCCCGGTTACGGTGTCCTTCCCCCGCCCTGCCCATGATCCAAGTTCGCCCCCACTCCCTCCTCCGGGCCTGGGCCCTCGCCGCCGGCCTGCTTCTCGTCACCTGGGGATGCGCCGGCAGCCCGGCGCCGGAAAGCCCGATTCCCCAGCCCGGGACCGAAGGCACGACCACGACCTTCCAGCCCGGAGCCCCGGGGAGTGACGGACGAGCCGTGGTCACCCGGCCGGGCCAGGCTCTGGGCCTCCTGGCCCACAGCGTCGATGATGTCCACTTCATGCAGATGATGATTGCGCACCACGCGCAGGCGCTGGAGATGACGGCCCTCGTGCCCGACCGAACCGTCCGCGAGGATGTGGCCATGCTGGCCCGCCGAATCCAGGCCTCCCAGGCCGATGAGATCGAGCTCATGCAGCGCTGGCTTCAGGATCGAGGGGAGTGGGCACCAGCGGTGGACCTGTCCACAGGGCGACCTCTGGCCGAGGACCCACACGGGGACCATCCCCATGACCACCACGACCATGGGGACCACACTCACCATCACCCCCATGATCCGGAGCCCGACCCGCCCCATGACCATCATGACCATGGGGATCCCGACCACGTCATGGGCCATGACCACGCAGGGATGGCGGGGATGTTGACTCCCGCCCAGATGGAGACCCTGGCAGCCTCGCACGGCGAGGAGTTCGATCGGATGTTCCTGGAGTTCATGATCTACCACCACGAGGGAGCGGTTCAGATGGTCCATGAACTCTTCGCCTCCGAAGCGGGCGGCCAGGAGGGAGAGATCTTCGGGTTCGCGGCCCACGTTGAGTCGGATCAGGTCATCGAGATCGAGCGCATGCGGCAGATGCTGGCCCGGGGATCCTGAGGGGCCGGGAGTCACCTGAACCCGGCCCCTGCCCGGAACAACGCGGAACGCGGAGGGACCGGCCCTGTCCCCCCTCCGCCACTGGAACACACCCTTCCTCACGAGGTCCGGAATGAACGAACAACATTCGTATGAGCGCCGGAGCGGAATCCACCGCCTCGCCGCCCTTCCCCTGGCCATGACCATGGCCGTGCTCATGGCCCTCCCCTCGCCGGGTGCGGCGCAGGAAACCCAGGAGATCTGGTGGGACCAGTCCGATCCCAGGATCGGACTGTCGGCCGGATGGATGGACGCCGAAGAGGCGTCCTGGAACATGCGCCTTCTTTCCAATACGCCCCGTCCCGACGGCTTCTACGACGAAGAGAATATCGGCAACCTGAACGTGGCCAATTCGGATCTGGCCTTTCAGGGGGACCTGGTGGTGGTGGGGAACTTCACCGGGGTCATGATCTACGACGTGTCCGACCCCGCGAACCCCGTACTGCGCTCTTCCATCCTCTGTCCGGGAGGCCAGGGCGACGTGTCCATCTACGGTGACCTGCTCTTCATGTCGGTGGAGCAGACCCGGGGCCGCATCGACTGCGGACCTGAGGGGGCGCCGGGTCCGGTGAATCCCGAACGGTTCCGGGGGATCCGGATCTTCGACATCAGCAACCTGGAGGCTCCCCAGCAGGTGGCGGCTGTGCAGACGTGCCGGGGATCCCATACCCATACCCTGCTGGAAGACGCCAACGATCCGGACCACATCTACGTCTACAACTCCGGCGCCGCCGGCGTGCGGCCGGGTGATGAACTGGACGGGTGTGAACCCCGGGGGCCCGACGAGGTGGAGGACCTCACCTCCCTCTTCCGCATCGAGGTGATCCGGGTGCCCCTGGCCGCTCCCGAGAATGCCGCCATCGTCAGCCAGCCCCGGGTCTTCGCGGACGAGGCTACCGGCGATGTGGCGGGTCTCTGGCCCGGTGGTCCCCACGGAGACGACACCCAGCGTTCGGCGCCCACGAACCACTGCCACGACATCACCATCTACCCTCACCTGGGGATTGCCGCCGGAGCCTGCTCCGGGAACGGCATCCTCTTCGACATCTCGGATCCGGTGAACCCGGTCCGCATCGACGAGGTCATCGACGAGAACTTCGCCTACTGGCATTCGGCCACCTTCAACAACGATGGGACCACGGTGATCTTCACCGACGAGTGGGGTGGTGGCACCTCGCCCCGGTGCCGGGCAACGGACCGGCCCGAGTGGGGCGCCAACGCCATCTTCTCCATCCGGAATGGGCGGATGCACCGGACCAGCTACTTCAAGCTGCCGGTCCCCCAGACGGAGACGGAGAATTGCGTGGCCCATAACGGGTCGCTGGTTCCCGTTCCGGGCCGGGACATCAAGGTACAGGCCTGGTATCAGGGCGGAATCTCGGTGTTCGACTTCACCGACCCGTCGAACCCCTTCGAGATTGCGTACTTCGATCGGGGTCCCCTGGACGATGACCAGCTCTTCACCGGCGGCCACTGGTCGGCCTACTGGTGGAACGGCCGGATCTACGGTTCCGAGATCGCCCGTGGGCTGGACATCCTGGAACTGGTGCCCAACGAGCACCTCACCGAGGCGGAGCTGGAGGCGGCGAAGCTCGTTCGGTTCCACGAGTTCAACCCGCAGCACCAGCCCTTCATGACCTGGCCGGCGGAGATGGTGGTGGCCCGGGCCTTCTATGACCAACTCGCTCGCCATGACGGGCTTCCGGCCCAGCGCCTGGGCGTCGTTCGCACCGAGATGGACCGGATTGAGGGGCTGAGCGG
>PWZC01000093.1 GCA_003567615.1 Gemmatimonadota bacterium
CGTTGAAATGGAGCCCTCGGCTCTCCTTCCGCATCCGGGCCGACCTCACGATGAGCGCGGCCACCTGCAGGAGGTTGCGGAGCTCCAGCGCCGCCACCGGATCCACCACCGGGGCCGCCGACCTGGCGCCTTCGGTCGGGGTCGTTCCCCCGACCGGGGACGGGAATCCGGCCAGGGCCCGCTCCGTTCGGTCCAGGAGCGCAGCCACCTCCGCCTCGGCCCGGCGGAGGCCGGCGTCACTTCGCACGATCCCCACATCGTTCCACATGAGGTGCCGGATTCGGGCGCGGAGCCCGTGGATATCGTCGGCTGCCATTGAAGAAGACGCCGACCGGGCCCGTGGGTGGAATCCCGGGCCAGGCGCCGAGGTTGAGCGCCCTCCCACCCGGAGCTCCTCCAGGGTGGCGCCGGCTGCCCGGTGGCTGAACACCACCGCTTCAAGCAGTGAATTGGAGGCGAGGCGGTTGGCCCCGTGGACACCGGTGGACGCCACCTCCCCCGATGCATACAGGCCCGGAACCGAGGTCCGACCTTCGGCGTCGGTGACCACTCCGCCACAGAAGTAGTGGGCGGCAGGAACCACGGGAATTCCGGTCCGGAAGAGATCCACGCCCCGGGCCCTACATCCCTCCACGGCGCCTGGGAAGCGAGCCTCCATGGTCTCCTTCGGGATGGCCGAGATGTCCAGGATGACGTGGGAATCCCCGCTCTGGAGGAGCTCCCCGTGGATGGTGCGAGCCACCACGTCCCGCGGGGCCAGGGATCCCTCCGCCGCCTCCATGAGGAGCGACCCGTCCCTCCGACGGAGAACGGCCCCTTCACCCCGGATGGCCTCGGTGATGAGAAACGCCGGATCTTCGGTGGGGAAGAGGGCTGTGGGGTGAAACTGGACGAACTCCATGTTGGCGACGGCGGCCCCGGCCCGGTAAGCCATGGCCACCCCGTCCCCGGTGGCGATGGAGGGGTTCGTGGTATGTCGGTAGACATGGCCGGCTCCCCCGCTGGCCAGGAGGGTGACCGGCGCCTCCAGGGTCCGGACGTGTCCGCGACGGGTATCCACCGCCACGAGGCCCCGGCAGCGCCCCTCGTCGTCCAGGAGGAGATCGCTCACGAAGAGATGCTGGACGACCCGGATCCGAGGGTGCCCACCCACTGCGTCCAGGAGCGTCCGCTCGATCTCCCGACCCGTACGGTCCCCGGACCGGACGATGCGCCGCCTCGAGTGCCCGCCTTCCCTCCCCAGGGACAACCGTCCCCCTTCCTCATGGAAACGGGCACCCCACTCCATCAGTTCGGCCACCCGTGCAGGCCCTTCCCGGACGAGGATCTCCACCCGATCCCGGTGGCAGAGGCCGTCTCCCGCCCGGAGGGTGTCGGCCATGTGCAGCTCCGGGGTGTCGTCCTCTCCGATCCCCGCCGCGATCCCGCCCCGGGCCCAGTTGGTGTTGGAATCAGCCCTGGACTTCTTGGTGGCGATGAGGACGTCGGTCTCGTCCGCCACCTTGAGGGCGTAGGTGAGCCCGGCGATCCCCGATCCCACCACCAAAACCCCGGCTTCGCCCGTCACGGCTCGCTGCGATGGAATCGGATCCCGGTGTTCCGGGGCTGGTGGGCCACGAATCCCGTGATCCGGCCATGCCCATCCCGCTGGAAACGAACCTCTCCGAAAATCACACTCCGGAAGTGATCGGTTCCCACCGCCTGCAGGAGGTGAGAACCCAGGCGGGGGTGAGTTGCCAGGAGGGCGTTCCCCAACGGAGTCAGGCTGTAGGTGCTCTCGAGCTCCACGTTTCGGTAATCTCCCAGGTATTCGCTGAGTTCCATGTGGGGGTCCTCCGCCACCGGATGATCCGGGGACGGCCTGTCACGCGAAGTCGGCGCTGTTTCCGGCCCATCCGCAGGCTCAGCCCCCGCCGGAGCGACCTCCTCCACGAATCCCCCGGCCCGTTCCTCCCCACCGTCAGCCAGGAGCAGGGCGATGACGGCCTCCGCCAGGGCGTCCGCATCCAGGTCGGTCCGGTTTCCCATGACCCCTACCGCGATTCGCCGGTCCGGCATCCGCAACAGGGCGCTCCGGTACCCGGCCCACGCCCCCCCGTGCCGCATCAGGCGATGCCCCTCCAGCTCTTCCACCACCTGACCCCACCCGTATCGAGGAGTGCCCCACTCCCGTCCCTCCGACTCCGTCAATCGTTCGGCGGCGGCCCGCAGTTCCAAGCCCCCGGGTCCATCACCATGGAGGAACTCCACCCACCGCAGGAGATCCCGTGCCGAGGTGAAGAGGGAGCTGGAACCCCAGGCGGAGAGGTTCGACGAAATGGCCCGAATCTCCCCTCCGACAATCCGATAGGACGCGGCCCGGCGGATGATCACCTCGGTGGCGTCCCGGGGAATCCCGCTGTCTTCCATCCCCAGGGGTTCGAAGATCTCCCGCCTCAAGAACTCCGGGAAGGCCATACCGGTCCGGCGACCGATGATCTCGGCCAGAAGAACGTATCCGGTATTGGAATAGGTGGTCCGGCTACCGGCAGGGAAGTTGAGATCGGCCTGCCGGTAGGTGACCCGGAGGATGTGCTCATGGGTCAGAACGTCTTCGAAGCGCCAACCAGCCAGCAGAAGTAGACCCGGCCAGTCCCGGACCCCCGAGGTGTGATGGAGGAGGTGATGGATCCGCACCGGCGGGTCGTGGGTGGGGAACTCCGGGAGCCACCGATGGACCGGGTCGTCCAGCGAGAGGAGTCCCCGTTCCACGAGAATGGCCAACGCCAGGGCCGTGAACTGCTTCGCTATCGAGGCACCGTCAAAGACGGTTTCGGGGGTGATGGGAAGCCCATGCTCCATGGACGCCAGGCCTCGTGCCAGTGTCACATCTCCATTCTCCGTGGATACAAAGACCACCGCCCCGGGCTCCTCCGCTCCAACCAGGTCCTGGAGGAGTTCGTCCACAGCCTGGGCGAGGGGCCCTCCCTTCCGTTCAGTGAGATGAAGTTCAACCGCAGCCACGGTGTCCGCAGACGCACCGGAAGGGCCCACCCCGCAACCGGGAAGTGGGGCCGCGGATATCCCCCCAGGTGACCACAACACCACCAGGGCCGAAAACGCCGCCGTGGCCC
>PWZC01000471.1 GCA_003567615.1 Gemmatimonadota bacterium
CAGGATGGAGCGGGATGGGTTTGTGGCGAGTTGGGATGAGACGAACTTCTCAGCCCCCACCCCCACCCACGGCCCTCAACCGCGCCGCTTCCGCCGCGCCGCCAACAGGCCATCCACCGAGAAGCCGCCCCCGCCCCGCACCACCAGATACAGAAAGATGAAGCAGTAGAGCGCCGCAGAGGTCCCGCCATTCACGTAGGGCCAGAAATCCCGGGGCGCGTGGACCATGAAATAGGCGAAGGCCATGGTCCCGGAGGCCAGGAAGGCCACCGCCCGGGTGCCCACCCCCAGCATGATGAGGATCCCACCGAAGAACTCGATGACTCCGGCGAAGAAGGTGAGTTCCGGAAATTCCCGCACGGTCCCGTCGAACCATCCCCAGAGCTTGGCGGCGCCGTGCTGCATGAAGAGGAAGCCGGAGACGATGCGAAGGACATTCAGGACGATGGATTCCAGGCGATCCTGCATGGGATGGGGTCCTTGGGTTGGAGTGATGCGGCCGCCGGGCCGCTCGTGAGGCGGACCGGGAAGGTGAGAAGGGCATGGGTACCTCCAGACGGGGGTTTGAGATCCAACAAGACCTGAAGGTGGGGGGCGGCAGTGGGGCTCCGGAGCCACCGGCATGGAGATGGACCTCACGCGGGACCAGTGGGGGTGGCGTCCCGGTGGACCGGACCCTGTTTTCGGTTTATGTTCGGTTTCCCATGGCCAATCCTCCCCCTCCCTACGTCGAACTCCACTGCCACTCGGGCTACTCCTTCCTGGACGGTGCCTCCCACCCGGAAGAGCTGGTGCACCAGGCGGTGGAGTTGGGCTATCCGGCTCTCGCCCTGACGGACCACGACGGCCTCTACGGGTCCATGGCCTTTGCCCGGGAGGCCGTGGAGGTGGGGCTTCAGCCCATCACGGGGGTCGAACTCACCGTCCGGGGGTGCGTCGCTCCGGACCCGAATCGACCCCTTCCCCCGGCCACCTCCCGACCCCAGGAGCCGCGGGACCACGGGCATGTGACGCTCCTGGCCGAGACGCCCACCGGCTACGCCAACCTCTGCCGTCTGGTCACCCTGGCGCACCGGGAGAGCCCCCGGGGCTGCCCTTCCCTTCCCCTGGAACGACTCCTGGATCCGGTGGAGGGGCTTGGCCAGGGTCTGATCCTCCTGTCGGGGTGTCGTCGGAGTCCCCTGGTTCTGGCGCTGGACGACAGCGTGGCACGAGCCGAAGCACTGGTCCGGCGGATGGCCCGGAGCTTCGGGCCGGACCGCTTCTGGGTGGAGCTGCAGGAGAACGGGGTCCGAGGGGATCGGGATCGGAACCGGCGTCTGGCCCGCCTGGCCGATGGGCTGGGGGTGCCGGTGGTGGCCACGGGAAACGTCCACTACCACCACCCCCGGCGGCACCGCCTCCACGATGTGGTCACCGCCATCCGGCACCGCTCCACCCTGGACGGCTCCCACCAGGTCCGGCGCCCCAACGCCTGCTTCCACCTGGCGCCTCCCGACGAGGTGGCCGCCCGTTTCGCCTCCCGCCCCGATGCCGTGACCAACACCCTGCGCATCGCTGAGCGGTGCGCCGCCTTCGACCTGACCCGGGATCTGGGGTACACCTTCCCCGACTTCCAGGGGAGCGACCGGGGGGGCGCCGTGGAGACGCTGACGGCGGTGACCATGACGGCGCTGGACCGTCGCTACCCGGACGATCCGGCCCGGGCCTTCCCCGACCGCCGCGGGGAGCGGAGCGCCCTGGCCCGGGAGGCACGCCGCCGTCGGGCCGAGGCCCGGAGACGGCTGGACGAGGAGCTACGTCTGGTGGAGCGGCACGGGCTGGCCGGCTTCTTCCTGGTCTACCGGGACATCATGGAGCTGGCCCGGGAGGTGGGGATGCGGGTGCGGGGCGACTCCCCCCGGGCCCGGGTCGGCCTCCCCCCCGGGCGTGGGCGGGGCTCGTCGGTGTCGTCCATCATCTGCTACCTCATCGGCCTCTCCCATGTGGATCCGGTGGAGGCGGGGCTCTTCCTGGGACGTTTCCTGAACGACGCCATGGGTTCGGTGCCGGACATCGACCTGGACTTCCCCCGGGAGATCCGGGATGAACTCATCCTGGAGGTCTACCGGCGGTACGGCTACGACCACACCGGACTCGTGGCCACCTTCCCCACCTATCGCCTCCGCTCGGCGGTCCGGGAGGTGGGAAAGGTCCTGGATCTCCCGGCCGGGGACCTGGAGAAGGTGACGAAGCTGGCGGAACACCGCTCCGCCACCGGTCTCCGGGAAGATCTGGAGCGGATCCCCGAGTTCGCCGGGAAGGTGGAGAGCCGCCCCTGGCGCCTCTTCCTGGAGCAGGTGGAAGAGATCGCCGGGCTGCCCCGCCACATCTCGCAGCACGTGGGGGGGATGATCATCTCGAGCCGCCCGCTCCTGGAGCTGGTCCCCCTGGAGCCGGCGGCCATGGAGGGGCGGGTCCTCTGCCAGTGGGACAAGGATTCCTGTGACGACGCCGGCTTCATCAAGATCGACTTCCTGGCGCTGGGAATGCTCTCTCTGGTGGAAGAGGCGGTGGATCTCATTGCCGAGCGGGGCACCGCCGTCACCCCCGAGGCCCGCCGCGCCGGGATCCCGGTGGTGGCCGGGGCGCCGGATCTCTCCCGCATCGACCTGGACGACCCGGCGGTGTACCGGCGGATCCAGGAGGGTGACACGGTGGGGATCTTCCAGGTGGAGAGCCGGGCCCAGATCCAGATGCTCCGACGCACCCTTCCCACCAACCTGGCCGAGCTGGCGGTACAGGTGGCCATCGTTCGCCCGGGGCCCATCGTGGGTGGGGCGGTGAACCCCTACGTTCGTCGCCGGGAGGCCCAGCGGGCCGATCCCGACTATGTCCCTCCCTTCGATCATCCCCTCCTGGAAGAGGCGCTGGGCGAGACGCTGGGGGTCATCATCTACCAGGACCAGGTGCTTCAGGTCTGCCGGGACCTGGCGGGGTTCACCGACGGTCAGGCCGAATCGCTGCGTCGGGCCATGAGCCGGAAGCGCTCCCGGGAGGCCATGCGGACCCACTGGGAGGCGTTCCGAGCCGGCGCCGCCGAGCGGGGGGTGGATCCGGAGACGGCGAAGACGGTCTTCCGCCAGGTGGTGGCCTTCTCCGAGTTCGGCTTCCCCAAGTCCCACTCCGCCGCCTTCGCCCTCCTGGCCTACCAGTCCGCCTGGCTGCGGCACCACTTCCCCACCGAATACTACGTGGCCCTCTTCAACAACCAGCCCATGGGCTTCTACTCCCTGGACGCCCTGGGGCGGGACGCCCAACGCAACGGCATCCGCATCCTGCCCCCGGATGTGAACCGGAGCCGGGTCCGCTCTTCCGCCGAAGGATCGGACCTGCGGGTGGGGCTGGGGTTCGTGCGGGGGTGGGGCGAGGAGATCGCCGGCCGGGTGGTGGACGAGCGGCACCGGGAGGGAGCGTTCCGGAGCCTGGGCGATTTCCTCCGACGCCCCCCGGCGGCGCTCCGGCGGCCCGCCGTGGAGAATCTGATCTGGGTCGGCGGGTGTGACGGGTGGGGGCTGGGGAGGCGGGAACTCCTCTGGCAGACGGGTCTCTGGCTGGGACCCGACGAGGCCCGCACCCGGGCCCGGGGCCGGCAGGACGATCCTCAGCTCGAGTTGACCGCCGTCACTCAGGGCCCAGCCACACGCAAAGATGCAACGCCCTTCGCGGAGCTGGATGATGGAGACCGCCTGGTGGCCGAATACCGGATGCTCCGCTTCTCCACCCGCCACCACCCCCTCCACCTGGTTCGGAGTCGACTTCCCCACCACGTCCTTTCTTCGGACCGGATTCCGGAGCTGGACAACGGCACGGTGATCACGCTGGCGGGGATCGTGGTGGCCCGGCAGCGCCCCCAGACCGCCAAGGGGTACATCTTCGTCCTCATGGAAGACGAGTTCGGCCACGTCAACGTCATCGTGAAGCCCAACGTCTACGAGCGCTGCCGCGCCGCCGTCCGGATGGAGCCCTTCCTCCTGGTGCGGGGACGTCTGCAGAAGGACGGAGCCACCGTGAACCTCATCGCCCTTGAGGTGGAGGCGCTGCGTGGAGAGGGCAAGCCCCCGAGAGAAGGGGGGACCGAGGCCCTCCCGGATCCCATGGAATACTGGCCCGACCCGGGCTCATCGGGTCGGCGCGAAGCCCGGGCCCGGGAGCTGGACGACCTCCTGACCCCCCTTCGGCGCACGCCCCCAGAGGTGAAGAGTTGGGGGTAGGACCCATGGGATCCCTTCCTGGAAATGATCTCGAAATCACTTTAATCAAAACCTATAAACTACTGTTATAAATGGTTTTACGATCTTTATTTTCATGTATTGTGTAGATGTTTCACGGCCTCCAATGCGGGCCATTTTGTCTCATGGTGTCGGCCAGGGGACCAGCCACCACATGCCCGCCGCAAACGACAAGCAGCACCGGCGCCCCCCCCATCGTGTGAAGCAATTCCCGCTCGTCGCGGTGCCGCAGAAGGACCAGATCGGCGGGGAGGCCGGGGGCGATCCGACCCCGTTCAGGGCGCCGGAGGAGCACGGCCCCATTGGCGGTGATGGCCGTGAGCGCCTCGGCCGGGGTCAGACCGCACTTCCGAACGGCCAGCGCCGCTGCCAGGGGGAGAGATGGAGAAGGAGCCGAGCCGGGATTCCAGTTCGTGGCCACCGCCACGGCCCCTCCCCCGTCCACCAGGGCGCGTCCGTCAGCGTAGCGATCATCCAGATGGAACCCGGAAACGGGGAGCAGGACCCCGGCCGTACCGCTCCGGGCCAGGAGCCGGAGATCCTCCGGCGTGCTCGCCTCCAGGTGATCCACCGAGTCGAGGCCGAGCCGAAGGGCCTGGGGAATCATTCCCAGTGAGGTGAACTGGTCCGCGTGGACCCGGACCGGATGTCCTCTTTCCCGCGCCGCCTGAAAGAGGCGAACGCAGTCATCCAGCGACCAGGCTCCCTCTTCGCAGTAGGCGTCAATGGAAATGCCGGGAAACTCCTGGGAAACGGCGGGAAGCGTCTCCTGGATCGTCCGATCCACCTGATCCGGTTGCCCGGGATCTTTGGCATGGCCCAGGCAGGCGGTGAGGACGACGTTGCCGGGCCAAGCCGCTCCCGCCCGCCGGATGGCCCGAAGCATCCGGAGCTCGGTTTCGGTATCGAGGCCGTATCCGCTCTTCACTTCCACCGTGGTGGTTCCCTCCTGCAGGAGCCATCCCAGGCGGACCCGGAGCGCGGCGGCCAGCGCCATTTCCGAGCTTGCCCGAACCGCCCGAACGGTGGAGAGGATTCCCCCACCCTCTCTCAGGATCGTTGGGTAGGTGGCACCACCGAGCCGCCGCTCCCACTCCCCCAGGCGGCTTCCGGCCCAGCAGGCATGGGTGTGGGCGTCCACGAACCCGGGGAGGAGCACCCGCCCCTCGGCTCGGATCTCGGGCACCGTCGAAGGAACCTCGATCCGGGCATCCATCCGGAGGATTCGCCCGTTCCGGATGAGGAGATCGGCCCGTTTCCACACATCCAATCGGCCCATCTCCCGCCCCCGTCGGTAGCCGGTCCCGGCCGGAGCCGTGACGATCCGTGCTTCGCGGATCAGGAGATCGCCCCCTCCTCTGCCCACCCCCATCGCCATTTCCCTGCCCCGGAAACCGGACGGATCCGGGACGGCCCCCTCAGGAGTCATGGTCCGGGGCGCCAGGCTCAGTCCCCTCCACCGGCGAAGGACCGGATCGACTCGCCACTCCCCGCAGGAACGACAGGAGGAGCCGCGCCGCAAGCCGGGCGGTACGGCCATCCGGGTCCCAGCGGGGCGACAGTTCAACCATGTCGAAGAGGCGGATTGCGGGCTCGGAACCGGCGCGGTTGACCCATGACTCCACCTGGGCAGGGGACCAACCCATGGGATTGGGAGCACTGACCCCGGGGGCGAAGGCCTGATCCAACACGTCCAGGTCCAGACTCAGGAAGAGTGGTCCGGTGGGCCAGGGGTCCTCGGCGCCGAACCCCTCCGTTCGACCGCCCCGGGCCCGGAACCACGACAGGTGCTCAGCCGAATTCACCATGGGATCGAGGCCTCTCACATGGAGCTCCACCGGGTCCAGCTCCTCGAGGATACGCCGGAAGGACATGCCGGAACCGGGACGCTCCCGCACATCCAGATGGGCATCCAGGTAGATTCCGGTGAGAGGGGCCCGCCGTCCCGACCCTTCGGCCTTCAGGTGTCGGGACAGGGCCCGTACCTGGGGGTAGGTGAAGTCATGACCTCCCCCCAGCCCCACCGGGAGACACCCGGCGGCCAGGAGTCCGCTCACCACTTCCGTCACCCGAGCGTGGGTCTCATCCAGACGGTTGGTGGGACGAATGTCTCCCACGTCCACCACCGGGGGGTACACCGGTTCAGGAAGCGCCTCCGACCCATAGCTCGAAAGGGCGGTCCGGATGGCGGTGGGCCCCTGGTCTGCCCCCCGCCGGCCCCGATTCAGGCGCACCCCCAGGTCATCGGGCAGTCCCACCAGCGCCACGGTACCGGCCGGCGGCGATTCGGTGAGTGAGAGGACCTGGATCCTCCCCGCCGCGCCCCGCCCCGGAGACCACTCGGTCCACGCCGGGGACGGTGCCAGAAACGACCGGAGAGGGGACATCATCCGGCAGCCCCGGAACCCGACGAAGCCGGGGGAGGCGGCCCGGGACCGTCCTCCTCCCCGCCAAGGGAGCGCGGAAGGGGGACGCGGATCCCGAATTCGTCCGCACAGGCCAACGCTTCGTCGTACCCCGCGTCCACGTGGCGGAAGACGCCGGTGAGGGGGTCGTTGGTGAGGACCCGGTTGACCCGTCGCTCCGCCTCGGCGGTGCCATCGGCCACCACCACCTGTCCCGCATGCTGGGAAAAGCCGATCCCCACCCCGCCGCCGTGGTGAAAGCTGACCCAGGTCGCCCCGGACGCCACATTGACCATGGCGTTCAGAAGCGGCCAGTCGGAGACGGCGTCGGAGCCGTCGCGCATGGCCTCGGTCTCCCGATTCGGGCTTGCTACCGAGCCCGAATCCAGATGGTCGCGCCCGATCACAATGGGCGCCAGGAGCTCCCCGGACGCCACCATCCGGTTGAAGTGGACCCCCGCTCGATCCCGCTCCCCGAAGCCCAGCCAACAGATTCGTGCCGGCAGCCCCTGGAAGCCGAAGCGCGGTCGACACCGCGACCACTCCCCGGCCATGAGAGCCCCTGGATCCCGATGACAGCCCAGAATCCATTGCCGGAGCCGGACATCCCGGGGGAAGAGCTTGATGAGAGCCAGATCGGTGCGGTAGATGTCGGTAGGATCGCCGGAGAGGGCAACCCAGCGGAACGGGCCCCGCCCCCGGCAGAACTGTGGACGAAGGAAGGCTGGGACGAAGCCGGGGAAGCTGAAGGCCTCCTCCCCCCCCTGGGAAAGGGCCTGCTGCCGGATGTTGTTGCCGTAGTCGAAGGTCAGCGCACCCCGCCGATTCAGCTCCACCATGGCTTCCACATGCCGGGCCATGGAAGCGAGGCTTCGCGCCGTGTACCGCTCGGGGTTGTCCTCCCGGACCCTCCCTGCCTCAGCCAGCGACCATTCCACCGGCACGTATCCGTGTAGAGGGTCGTGGGCCGAGGTCTGGTCGGTGAGAAGGTCCGGGACCACGCCCACCGCCAGGAGGTGCTCAAGGAGCGTGACGGCATTCCCCTCGATACCCACGCTCCGGGCCCGCCCCTGTCGACGGAGGTCGAGGGCGTGCTCCAATCCTTCGTCCATGCTCCCCGCCAACTCGTCCAGATAGCCGTCGCGGAGGCGCCTTTCCAGCCGCTTCCCATCCACGTCTGCGATGAGGCAGACACCCCTGTTCATGGTCACGGCCAGCGGTTGTGCCCCTCCCATCCCGCCACATCCGGCGGTTACCGTGAGGGTGCCCTTCAACGAACCGCCGAAGTGGCGGCGGGCCGCCTCGGCGAAGGTCTCGAACGTTCCCTGCAGGATCCCCTGGGTGCCGATGTAGATCCACGAGCCGGCGGTCATCTGGCCGAACATCATGAGCCCCCGGACCACCAGTTCGTCGAAGTGCGCCTGGGTGGCCCAGTGGGGGACGAGATTGGAGTTGGCCAGGAGCACGCGGGGGGCGTCCAGATGGGTTCGGACCACGCCTACGGGCTTACCGGACTGAACCAGAAGGGTCTCGTTGGGTCCAAGCTGCTGGAGTTCCCGGATGATGGCATGGAAGGAGGGCCAGTCCCGGGCGGCCTTCCCTTGTCCGCCGTAGACGACCAACGCCTCAGGGTGCTCGGCCACCTCGGGATCCAGGTTGTTCATGAGCATCCGCATGGCCGCTTCGGCCCCCCAGGTGCGACATCGCCGGGCCACGCCGCGGGGAGCGCGGATGACCGGGATGCCGATCTCGGGTGTCACCGGATCGGGAGGGGCGCCACCGCGGTCGGGCGCGGCTGATCCCGGGGAAGGCCCTGGGGGTGTGGGAGGAGACACGGGATAACGAGTCCTGGCGCAGGCTCACGTGGGACGGTGCCGGCCCGACGGTCGGGGGCTGGACCATCAATGGTCCCAACATCTCCACGTTGGCACGCTCAGGCCCGGGCCGCAAACCCCGGTCATGCCACTCCCATGGGCACCTCGTGCGGCGGACCAGGCCCGGAATGGGCTCCGCCCCCACCGGAGTTCTCTCCGATGAGGGCGGTAAACTGGTGCTCCTGGGGCCCGGACGTTCCTTCCGGGACCTCGTGCCCGAAGGTGGGATCAGCCTCCGAACATCACGCCGAACGACAGGCTGAGCGCTCCGGCGCCAGAGGTGCTGTACTGGAGCTCCGTGAAGGCCGGGATGGAGCCCAGGCCGAACTCCAGTCCACCCAGCAGGTTCAAGCCCGATGAGGACCCGGAGAATCCGAAGGATCCCAATCCGGCTCCCGAGAAGCTGGAGGAGAATCGGGTGTGGTTGATTCCCACGCCGGCGAAGGGCGTCACCGCCGCGTCGATGTCAAACGGGACCACAGCGTTGGCGTTGATGAGAAGACCGCTCCAGCTCCATTCCTCGTTACCGATTCGCTCGGAGTCGCCGAAGATGTAGCTGACGTTGGCGGATCCGCGGAGCTCCGAAAAGGTACCCTCCTCGATTCCGAAGGCGTCGGCCAAGCCGAAGTCGACGCGTCCGCCTACAGCCAACTCATCAAAGTCCCACAGCACCACCTGGGGTCCAAAGCTCACCTGGGCTTCAGCCTCCTGCGGCGGGGTAGCAAGGACGAAAAGGGCCAGACCAGCAAGTAGGACGAAGTGGCGTTTCATGTTGAACTCCCGTAATGGAATTCGCTTGAGAGAATGAACCGTGCAGTGCCTGCAAGGATCACCTCAGGAAAAGGGACCGGCTCGCTGGACCCCAGTTGACGTGAGTCCGCCGGGATCAGGGCCAAGGCCCGTTCAGGAGTGTCGGTACCGTTACAAATGAACTGTAGTTTCTCCCGGGAAGCAAGGGAGAAATGCAGCGGGGGTCGTGGGAAGAAAGCGAACGAGGCGACCCACCCGAAGGTGAACCGCCTCGTTCCGGTCCCTTATCCTGTCGTTCCTACTCGCGTACCCGCCCCCACAGCTCCAAAGAATCCAACCGCCAGAGCCGTCGGCCTGTGTGTCGACCCATCAGAAACGCCAGCGATAACTGACCGACACATTGCGTCCCGGCATGAGGAGCCCGTCCTGACGGAGTCGGGAGAGGTGGTCCTGATAGCTCTCGTCGAGGGCGTTGTCGATGCGCACGATAACGGAGTGATTCCCCATGGGATCGACCCGGAACCCGGCTTGGGCGTCGAGGAGGACGTACCCGTCCGTAGCTGGCTCGTCCTCAGCCACGCGGTCCTGGGTGGCCACGGCTCGGAAGGTCGCGCCGGCCCACCAACGACCGGGATCAGCCCGGACCTGGAAGCGGCTCCGGAGGGGTGGGATGGCAGGAAGGGGGTCCCCGGCGCCGACGGTCCGGGTTCCCTGTACGTAATCCACCCCGGCCCCCAGGCTCCACACATCGTTCACCTGCAGGTCCGCCGTGACCTCACCGCCGATCATACGGGCGTCGGTCCCCTGATACTGGAAGACCGGGAACCCCGATTCCTCATCGATCCGGCCAAGGGGCTGGAAGGCCACGTAATCGTTGATCCAGTTGGCGAAGCCGGCTACCTCTACCGAACCACGGGCAAAATCCCGGCGAACAAAGAGGTCCAGGCCGTGGCTCACCTCATCCTCCAGCTCCGTGCTTCCGATTTCGAAGACACCGGCCGCCAGGTGAGCCCCATTGGCGAACAGCTCCTCGACAATGGGCACCCGGTGCGCCCGGGCGAGCTGTACCCCCGTCTCCCATCCGGCTCCGGGCCGCCAGTTCAGACCCACCGATCCTGAAAAGGCAGTGGAGTTACGGGTCTCGTCCACCTCGGGGAAACGGTCGTTCGGTCGGGCTTCATTCCAGTTCGATTCGATGCGTCCCCCCAACTGGAAGCTGAGGTCCGGGGTGAGGGGCGCCTCCTGGAAGGTGAAGATGCCGATGGAGCGCTCATCCGCCCCGGGAACGAAGGCTTCCTCTCCCCCGATGTCCAGTTGGCGAGCCCGGATCGCCAGCCCGAAGGCCCCCTCTCCGAATGCCCCCAGCTGCCCATGGCGCAATGTGGCCGTTCCGGAGGCGGAGACGGCGTCGTACTCAAGTCCGATCTCCCTGTCCGCCAGCCTTCCGTTCTCGAACTCCTGCTCGATCTCCTGCTGGAAGAACCGGGAAATGTTGGACCGGACTTCGAGGCCCTGGATGGCTCCCGGCTGTCGGGGCTCCCAGTCCAGGCGCGTCTGCAGCGTCTGGCGCTCCATGGTCAGGAAGACCTCCTCATCCGGGTCGTCCCAAGCCTCGGGAATCCCATACTCCCGGTCCACGAAGGATCCGGAGAAGCCCAGCCGGACTTCGTCCCACTGCCTGACGAATCCGAGCGAACCGTCGAGGCTGGAGATCCAGGTGTCACCGATGGTCCCGTCAGGCGTCTGCATATCTCCCGCTTCCCGAGCTGAGAAGCGGAAGGTGGTAGCCCAGTCCTCCGCACCGTAGAGCAGGGTTCCTGAACCGGAGCCGGACCGGTTCATGCTCGCAGCCTGGGTCTGCACGGCGCCCTCCCATCCCCGGCTCCATGTCCGCGGCATATCGCGGGTGGTCATGTTCACCACCCCGCCAAGGGCCCCGGAGCCGTAGAGGAGGCTCGCCGGACCTCGTACCACCTCCAGACGCTCCACCGCCAGGGGATCCAGAGCCACGGCATGGGCCGCGGAGCTCTCACCCACGTCACCCATGCGCTCTCCATTCTCCAGGACCAGAATGCGGTCCCCATCGAATCCCCGGATCACGGGCCGAGTGGGAGCAGCACCCAGGGAACGCATGGCCACCCCGGGCTCTCCATCCAGCATGGATCCGATGGACGCGTCCAGACGCTGCGCCAACTCGTCCCGGTCGAAGGTCTGGGCGGCCGTGTAGACGACACCGCTTCGCAGCGGGCTGGCGGTCCCGACCACCTCATCCAGTGTCAGAGGCCGGGGCTGAAGAATCACCTCCACGATATCGTCAGCCGGGAGGCGGACCGAACGCTCCTGGGTTTCGAACCCCGCCGCCTCCACCATCATCAGGTACTCCCCGGCGGGAAGTTCCCCGAAGACGACCCGACCATCGGTTCCGGTGAGGCTCCCCGTGACGCGGCGATCGGCCAACGACTCCGTTCCCGAACGGAAGAGAGTGACCTGCGCCTGGGTAACACCCCGGTCCTCTCTCCCGCCATCCATGACCCGGACAGCCAGATCGTTCATGGTTGCCTCCGCCTCCAGTCCGGTGCCCTCCGCTCCGGAAATGGGAGCAGTGGAGGCATGGAGACCGGCCCCAGACATGGGCAAACCGAGACCGAGAGGGAGCAGCAGCGCCGGTACGACGGCAAAGCTCCGTAACGGTCCGGGGATCGTGAATCTTCTTCCGTTCATCAAGTAGTCTCCCGCTGAGCAGGGGGGTCACAGCTCCGTGACCCGTTGGGGTGAAAGTTTAGGCTCGGCTCAAACAAAAGTTAGGCTACGCTAAACCCCAGGCCGCGTCAAGCCCGCCACAACGGGTTCATGCTACACGACAGGTCCCTGGAATGTCCCCTCCTCCATTTCCTCCTCTTCGAACTCCTGAAGCCACGGCGGGAAGGGATCCGAAAGCCCGGCCCATTCGGGCTGGCCAGACGTCATCTCGTCCGGGGTGAGAAGGGCGGCCTCGAGTCCCCTCTCCAGCACCACCCGGTCCAGAGCCTGTCCGATGAAGACGAGTTCCTGGCGGCGGTCGCCCCACGGCTCTTCCCACACCGTCTTCAGCATCTCCTGCGTTTCCGCATCGGCCTCCTCCGGCCGCTCCCCCCCGCCGGCCCACCAGAACCCGGCCGGACCGTGCTCGCGCATGACGCCGGCCTGGGCCAGCGCCCCCACCATCCCCATGCGCGAGGCAAGCCAGAAGAACCCCTTGGCCCGGAGCACTCCCGGCCACGGGGCGTGGACGAAGTCCCAGAACCGCTGCGGGTGGAAGGGACGCCGGGCCCGGAAGACGAAGCTGGAGATTCCGTACTCCTCGGTCTCGGACTCCACTTCCGTCTTCGTGAGCTCGTGCATCCACCCCGGAGCCTGACTGGCGGTGTCGAAATCGAAACGTCCCGTGTCCAGGATGCGATTCAGAGGTACCCTTCCCTTCTCCGTGGAAAGGATCTCCGCCGAGCGATTCAGCGCCCGCAGTACGCCGGTCACCTGGTCCAACTCTTCCTGAGACACCAGGTCGGTCTTGTTCACCACCAGGACATCCGCAAACTCCACCTGATCGATGAGGAGCTGGGCCAGGGTCCGCTCGTCCTCTTCGCCCATGGACTCGCCCCGGTCCTGGAGAAGGTCGGTGGTGCCCAGGTCCCGGAGGAAGGCCTTGGCGTCCACCACCGAGACCATGGTGTCCAGGCGCGCGAATTCAGAGAGGCTGCGGCCTCCCTCATCTTCCATTACGAAGGTGGCGGCCACAGGGAGCGGCTCCGAGATCCCGGTTGACTCGATGAGGAGGTAGTCGAAGCGCCCCTCCTCGGCCAGACGCTTCACCTCCAGAAGGAGATCTTCCCGGAGGGTGCAGCAGATGCACCCGTTGGTGAACTCCACCAGCTTCTCCTCTGTCCGGGAGAGCGCGGCTTCACCCCCTCGGACCAGCGCCGCATCCACATTCACCTCGGACATGTCGTTGACGATCACGGCCACCCGCATTCCGGATCGGTTGGAGAGGACGTGGTTCAGCAGGGTGGTCTTGCCGGCGCCGAGAAAGCCGGACAGGACGGTGACGGGAAGGCGATTCATGGTGACGGGTCTCCACTGTGGGGGGAGTGAAAAACAGTAGCGATAACCGATAACCATTTATCGTTTGTGTGTCCACCTCGTGCCACCCGGTACTCCCACAAATGGAAACCCCCGGCCGGCGTCTCCACGCCGACCGGGGGAAAACCATGCCCCGGAAAAAATGCGAATC
>PWZC01000342.1 GCA_003567615.1 Gemmatimonadota bacterium
CGCCTCGCTGCCCACGCCCGACACCCTGTGTCAGGGCCGCACTACCTGAAGCGGGCATGCGGCACCGATTGACCCAAGGTGGCGCAGGTGCTGGCCAGTGGATATTTTGCTCGCGGTGATGAGGGGCTCAGGGCGACCCTGCTCCGCTCACGGCCAATGCGCTGTCCACTTCACGTCCCCTGCACCTCCGACCCCACCGGGAGCATGATCTACTCCTCCGCCTGTGAATACGCGATACGCGCCGCGACCCACCTTGCCCGCCGTTACCAGGACTCGGCGGAGATGATCAAGCTCCGAGATATCGCCGAAGCGGAGGGACTTCCCTCCCCCTTCCTCTCCACCATCCTCACCCGGCTTGTGGATGCGGGGATCCTCGGCTCGGCACGGGGCCCTACCGGTGGGTACTTCCTTCAGCGCCCCCCATCGGAGATCAGCCTCTTCGAGATCCGGGCGGCCATGGACGGAGAGGCGGATCTTGAATCGTGTGCCGTGGGGCTGGCGGTGTGTTCCGACACCTCTCCCTGTCCTCTCCACGAGACGTGGAAGCCGATCCGCGAGGGAATCCGTAAGTATCTGGAATCCACGAGCCTCGAGTCCATGGCCGCGGCGGTAGAGCGAAAGCAACCGGACAGAAGCGAACCGGACACCTCAGCCACCCTGCTCCCGGTGCGGGAGGAAGGAAGAGCGGAAGGCGCAGGCGGCGCCTCGTAGCTGAGCCGGCCCTCCGGCAGCCCGTGAGGTCCCGGCCCAACGCCTGGGCTGGCGGCCCCGACGCCCGCCGGGCCGGGAGATGGCCCTCGAATCCACTCCGAGTGTGGAAGAGGGGATCTGATTCAGGGAATCACACCCCTGGGTAGCCCCCTGCCTCGTCACCCCAGAGTTCTTCCAGCCGCTGATCGCGTCGGCACCCCCGGCGGTAACTCTCGTAGTGCTGGGGATTCTTCAGGTAGAAGCCCTGGTGATACTCCTCCGCGGGCCAGAACGGACCGGCTTCCGTCACCTCCGCCACAATGGGTCGGGAGAAGCGCCCCGACTCGTCCAACTCCCTCCGGGAGGCCAGCGCCAGCGCCTCCTGCTCCGGATGTCGGTAGAAGATGCCGGGACGATAGTGGGCGCCCCGGTCGCAGAACTGCCCATGGGCGTCCAGCGGATCCACGTTTCGCCAGAACACCCGGAGAAGTTCGTCGTACCCGATCCGCTCAGGATCGAAGACGACCTTCACCGCCTCGGTATGCCCGGTCCCACCTCGGGTCACCTCGTCGTAGGAAGGATCGTCCACATGGCCTCCGGTGAACCCGGAGGTGGTGGAAATCACGCCGTCCAGCCGGTCGAAGGGGGGCTCCATGCACCAGAAGCACCCGCCGGCGAAGAGGGCCGTATCGGCGGAGGCCTCCCTGGGTTCTTCCCGGGCGATCTCCAGCGCCGCCGCCTCCCGCTCCAGCGACTCCGCCGCCGAGAGGACCGGCACCTCCCGAGCCGTCCCATCCCCGCATCCCGTCAGGATCAGGAGAATTCCAAGGATACCGGCGACCATGGACGTGCCCCGCAGCACGGCACCCATCAGCCCCGAAGCTCCGGCAGGGGGAGACCGGCGGGAATGAACTCCAACGCCAGCCCGTTGTTGCAGTACCGCTTCCCGGTAGGGGGCGGACCGTCGTCGAAGACGTGCCCCTGATGCCCCCCGCACCGGATGCAGTGATACTCCGTGCGTGGGATGAAGAGCTTCGTATCCCGTGAGGTCCCGAGGACGGACTCGTCCCTGGGCGCCCAGAAGCTGGGCCATCCCGTCCCCGAGTCGTACTTGGTCTCGGAGGTAAAGAGGGGGAGGAAGCAGGCGGCACACACATAGGTGCCTTCCCCGTACTCCTGATCCAGGGGGCTCGAAAAGGCGCGCTCCGTCTCCTCTTCGAAGAGGACACGAAACCGATCCCGCGGAAGGAGCTCGCGCCACTCCGGCAGCGGCTTCAGTCGTTCGAAGGCCCGCTCTTCCTGGCGAGCGGCCGACCCCGGTCCACCGCAGGCGGCCAGGGGCCCCAGCGCCGCAGAGCCAAGCCCGGCAGCCAGGAGATTCCTCAGGAAACGCTTCCGGTCCATCGCTCGATCCTCGTGACATTCAGGTCATTGATTCGGCAGCTACCCCGGTCCCGGTCCCGAAGGCGACCGGGGCGGCTACCGCAGGCCCTGGTCCGCCGGGCCCGTCCAGTGGAGAACCCCACGGGACGGGAGAGGGTTTCGCCCCCCCTTCCCCTCCACCCCCCGACACCGCATCATTGGACCCGCTCTCACCACAGCGCCTCCCTCCGCTCCACCTGCGGCCGGATCGGTGCGGCCCGCGCCAGCTTCAGGACCTGCTCATGACGCCTTCCCCCACCTCGGACCCCACTTCCGACTCCCCGGATAGCCCCTCCCCCGTACGCATCCGTCCGCTGGCGGCCGGGGACGAGGAGGTCTTTCTCTCTCTGGTGGACGCCCACGCCGAGTTCGAGAAGATGGACCCGCCCGGACCCGACGCCCGCCGGCGGCTCGTCCGGGATGCCCTATCCGATCCGCCGCGGTACCGGGCCTACCTGGCCACCATCGAGGGCCGGGACGTGGGCTACTGTATCACCTATCTGGCCTACTCGTCCTTTCTGGCTCGCCCCACCTTCTTCCTGGAAGACATCTTCGTCTTCTCCGAATACCGTGGCCGGGGATTCGGGGGCGCCATGTTCGACTACCTGGTAAAGGAGGCGGTTCGCCTCGAGTGCGGGCGCATGGAGTGGATGGTTCAGGACTGGAATGTGGGGGCCATCCGCTTCTACGAGCGGAGAGGGGCCGTGGAGCTGGCCGAATGGCGGACATACCGCATCGACCAGGAGCAACTGGCTCATCTGTCGAGGGGTGGCTAGCGGCCCACGCGTCGCTCAGAACCGGATCCGGACGCCCAGTTGGGCCTGCCACCGTGAAGCCACCGAGTCCAGGGTGTACGGCGAGAGCGGCCGGACCTCCCCTTCCGCGTCTCGTTCCACGGGGCCAACGAAGGCGATCCCATGGCGGGGCGGTCCCCCGACCTGCTCCGGAGGGAACTCGATGAAGGCCAGAATGGGGAGTTGGGC
>PWZC01000010.1 GCA_003567615.1 Gemmatimonadota bacterium
CTCGGGCAGTTCAGGCTGATCTCCCCTCCGGAGCGGACATATTCGATGTTCTCGAAGACCACCGGCTCATCGCCCACGAACCAGGGACGGCCCTCGGCATACTCACCGGCAAATGCGACCCCGGGTCCAAGCTGGCGCACGTCCACGCGCCGCTCACCCACCAGGGTATCACCCTGCGGCGTGATGTAGACCGTGACCTCCTCGCCGGTGGCGAGGCAGAGCTGCGTCGGCGTGCCTTCGGGAAGCGGACGCTCCACTTCCTGGGTCACGACCACGGTGTCGGCCGGCGGCGCCGGCAGCTGAACCTCGCGCACCCGCTCCCGGTCCCGGAGCATGAGGCTCAGACCGAGCTGGGCTCCGAGGTTGAAGGTCTCGGGCCGGGGAATGAATGCATCCAGGTCCTCGGAGACGAAGTACCCCGTCCCCTCGGCACGGGCCGAGAACCGATCGCTGAACCGGAACCGGAGACCGACGAGGCCGCCGGGGCCGCCCCCGCGAGAGGCGAGACGTCGCGGCGTGCTGTAGTTGTCATAGGTGTAACCGGCGCCCAGGAGAAGAGCGGCGGACTCCCCGACCCACCAGTTGTAGAGGAGGCGGGTCTGGAACAGTTCGTGTCGAACGAACTCACGTCCCTGCCACCCCGGAGGATTGGTCAGGTCGGGTTCGGCGTACGTCCAGTCTACCTCGAGTGAAAGATTGGGCAGGAAATAGATCCCGGCCCGGCCGCCGATGGCGGGAGCGTTCTCGAGGCCGACCTCACTGTCATAGACGCCGAACCGTCCTACGGCCCCCAGCTCAATGGAGCCAGGACTCTGCGCCTCGGCGACCTCCGGCAAAAAGAGGGCCGCGGCGGCCATGATCGCCACGATGAATCGTCCCTTCATGGAGCCTCCCTGATATGGTTGGAACTCGTGATTGAGATCCACGCTGATGTGTCCTTGGATGATGACTCGCAGTCCGCCGCCCGATTGCCGGGCAGGCTGTCCGCACTCGCTTCGTCCTCCGCGCGGAAAACCCCTTCCGGGACACCCGAGACCTCGCCGGTGCAAATCGCGGAAGAATATAGTCGGACCTCCAGGGAGGCACAATACTGAATCGTCCGTGCCAACCCCGGAGAACCGCGTGATTCCTTGAGGTTTCCCCCTACCGGTGGACCAGGGGCTTGTCCTCGCCCACCGGTTCCTTCGCATATGGTAGTATGAGGCGAACCGCTCTCCGGAAGAAGAGGTAGTTCCACGCCCAGTTCACCAGAACCAACAGGCGGTTGCGGAATCCGATGAGCTTTGCCACGTGGATGAAGAGCCAGAGGACCCAGGCCGGAAAGCCCTGGATACTCCGTCCGCCCACGTGCGCTACCGCCGCATTCCGCCCCACCACCGCCAGCATTCCGGGATCCCGATAACGGAACGCCTCCATGGGTGTCCCCTGCATGATCCGCGCCAGGTTCCGCGCCACGTGCGAACCCTGCTGCATGGCCACCGGCGCCACGCCGGGGAGGGGCTGGCCGTCGTCGTCCTCGAGCCAGGCCAGGTCACCAGCCACCCAGATGCGGTCGAACCCCTCCACCTGAAGGGTCGGGCGGACCCGGACACGCCCCTGTCGGCCCATGGGCAGTCCCCAGTTGGCGGGACCCGGTTCGCCCTGCACCCCGGCGGTCCAGATCACTGTGGAGGTGGCAAGCTCTTCTCCACCCGGCAGCACAACCCCATCGCCTTCGACCCGCGAGACCGGAGCGTCGAGGCGCACGTCCACACCTCGCTCGCCCAGACGCTCCATGGCGTAGTCGGAGAGCTCTTCCGGCATCCCTCCCAGGACCTGACTCATGGCCTCCAACAGCACGATGCGTGCCCCGTCTCCATCCCGATGGAGATCCAGCATGGGGTAGTCCCGGCGGAGGGGGCCATGGACGAGTTCGGCCAGGGCGCCGGAGAATTCGACACCGGTGGGACCGCCCCCCACCACGGTGAAGGTGAGGAGGCGACGTCGCTCCTCGGGGTCCCGCGCGTGCACCGCCTTCTCGAATCTGGAGAGGATGTGATGGCGCAGGGGGATGGCTTCTTCCATGCGCCTCAGGGGGAAAGCGTGCTCCCGCGCCCCCTCCACTCCGAAGTAGTTGGTGGTGGCGCCCATGGCCAGAACCAGGTGGTCGTAGACCAGTTGCTCCCGATCCGTCACCACGACCCGCGTCTCGGGATCCACGGATTTCAGCGACCCCATTCGGAATTCCACGTCCCGATTGCTCCGTAGGATGGAGCGGACCGGGTAGGCAATCTCCGTTGGGCCGAGTTCGGCGGCCGCCACCTGATAGAGGAGGGGAAGGAAGGTGTGGTAATTCTGCCGATCCAGAAGGGTCACCTTCATCCCCTTCCCCTGCAGGCCCTGGGCGACGGCGAGCCCGGCAAAGCCGGCGCCCACCACCACCACATGTTCCCTCACCTTCATAATGTCGACTCCAATCTATGGGTACGGCGCCGCCTTGAGGCGGGCCGTCCAGGGTTCACACTCGAATTGGGACGGTGGGCCGATCAGGCCACCGGGAGGTCGGGATCCACCGTTCGGGCCCACCCTTCGAGCCCGTCCGCCAGATTCCACACCGGGAAGAGGCCCGCCCCGAGCAGGATCCGGGCCGCCCGGTCGGACCTGGATCCCGACCGGCAGTACACCACCACCCCCCCGGGGCCGGAGAGTTCATCGAGCCGCTCCGGAAGGTCGCCCAGGGGAATGTGGCGAGCCCCGCGATCGGCCAGGTTCGAGACGGCCCATTCCCAGGGCTCCCGCACGTCCAGAAGGGCGGGGGGCTCGTCGGCCTCGAGCATGGCCCGGAGCTCCTCGGAACGGACCTGGGGAATGTGGGAAGGGAGGGAATCGGGGGGGACGGAGGGCGCCGATCCGCCCGGCGGCCGGGTCTCGCCCGTGGCGCAGAAGTGCTCGTAATCCATCAACCGGGTGATGGTGGGAGCGTCGCCGCAGAGGGGGCAGGCCGGGTCCCTTCGAAGCCCGATCTCTCGGAAACCCAAGGAAAGAGCATCAAAAATCAGAAGGCGACCGGCCGCGGTCCCCTCCCTTCGACCCAGGATCCACTTGATGGCCTC
>PWZC01000334.1 GCA_003567615.1 Gemmatimonadota bacterium
CCAGCGCGAAGAGTTGGACCGGTTCTGGGATCGGGCCGATGTCCGGATCTCCAACGGCCCCGAGACGGCCCGTACCCGCCAGGCGATCCGCTGGAACCTCTTCCAACTGGCGCAGGCCACCTGGCGGGCCGAAGGGGCAGGGGTGCCCGCCAAGGGTCTCACGGGTCAGGCCTACGAGGGCCACTACTTCTGGGACACGGAGATCTACGTGCTCCCGTTCCTTGCCTTCACCCAGCCCCGCATTGCGCGGAACCTCCTCCGGTTCCGGCACTCCATGCTGGCACGGGCCCGGGAGCGGGCGCGGGAAATGCGACAGCGCGGGGCCCTCTTCCCCTGGCGCACCATAAACGGGAACGAGGCCTCGGCGTACTACCAGGCCGGTACCGCCCAGTACCACATCAACGCCGATATCGCGTACGCCGTGAGTCGCTACGTGGAGATCCGGGACGACCCGGAGTTCATGGCCCGATGGGGCGCGGAGCTCCTGGTGGAGACGGCTCGCATGTGGGTCGACCTGGGCTTCTACGGTGAGAGCGGCCAGTTCCACATCCACGGCGTGACCGGTCCGGACGAGTACACGACCGTGGTGAACGACAACGCCTTCACAAACCTCATGGCCCGCCGGAACCTGCTGGCGGCGGCCAGGGTGGTGCGGGAGATGGCGGCCCGGGACGCCTCGGCCTTCCACGCCCTGGTGGACGCCACCGACCTCCTCCTGGACGAGGCCGAACTCTGGGAGAAGGCTGCACAGGCCATGTTCATCCCCTTCGACCAGGAGCGGGGAATCCTCCCCCAGGACGCCGGCTTCCTGGACCGGGAGCGGTGGGACCTCACTGCGACCCCCCGGGAGCTGTTCCCCCTCCTGCTCCACTTCCACCCCCTCACCATCTACCGGCACCAGGTCATCAAGCAGGCCGACGTGGTCCTGGCCCTCTTCCTGCTCAGCGACGAATTCAGCCTGGACGAGAAGCGCCGCAATTTCCGGTACTACGACCCCCTCACCACCGGCGACTCCTCCCTGTCCGCCGCGGTCCAGAGCATCGTGGCCGCCGAGATCGGCGACATGGAGAAGGCCATGGAATACTTCCAGTACGCCCTCATGATGGACCTGGGCGACGTGGCCGGGAACGTCTCCGACGGGGTCCATGTGGCCTCCACAGGGGGGGTCTGGCAGGCCCTGGTCTTCGGGTTCGGCGGCGTGCGGGACCGGGAGGGTCGCCTCGACCTCAACCCGGTCATCCCCGACGGATGGGAAGAGCTCAGCTTCTCCCTTCGATTCCGCGACCGCCAGCTCCGGGTCCGTCTCGGACAGGACACGGAACGCTACCTCCTGGAAGAAGGGCTTCCCCTGGTCATCCGGGGGCGGGGGCGGGAGCACACCCTCGAGCCGGGGGAGGCGCTGGAGGTGACGCCCCCCTGACGCCATCTTGGTATCTGGTGGGGCGACGGCCCTGGCCGCCCGTGGTCCAGGCCCCAGGGCCGTCCCCCGTGCGTCCCCCTCAGGAAGGAGCTCCCCGCCATGCCTCGTCTCGTGTTCGCTCTCCCGTTGTTCCTGCTCCTGACCTGGATGGCCCCAGGACACGCCCAGGCCCAGACCCTCGCCACCGACGATCCGGTCCTGCAGGGGATCTGGGAACGGGCCATGCACCACTCGCAGGTGGAGGAACTGGCGCAGATCCTCACCGATTCCATAGGGCCCCGGCTGGTTGGCACACCGGGCATCGACCGGGCCCACGATTGGATAGTCCAGAAGTACGCCGAGTGGGGTGTGGAAGCCGAGAATCGCCAGTACGGCACCTGGCAGGGGTGGCGCCGGGGGATCAGCCACATCGACCTGCTGGAGCCCTGGGTCCGCTCCCTGGAAGGGATCAACCTGGCGTGGAGCCCGGGGACCGATGGCCCGGTGACCGGCGACGTGGTAGTCCTTCCTGCCCTGGAGAGCCCCGAAGCCTTCCAGGCCTGGCTGCCCTCGGTGGCGGGGCGCTTCGTCATGATCTCCCTGGCACCCTTCTCCTGTCGGCCCGAGAGCAACTGGGAAGAACACGCCACAACCGAGTCGCTGGAGCGGTACCGGGAGCGCCGCGCCCATGAGACCGAGGAGTGGAATGCCCGGATCCAGGGCACCGGGCTGAACGCCCAGACGCTCCCCCTCCGGCTCGAGGAAGCGGGGGCGGCGGGGCTCGTGACCATCAACTGGTCCGGGGGGTGGGGGACGAACCGGGTCTTCAGCTCCCGCACCCGGGAGATCCCCACCTTCGAACTCTCCTGCGAGGATTACGGGATGCTCTTCCGTCTGGCTGCCCGGGACCAGGGGCCGGTGCTCAGGGTGAACTTCCAGGCCGAGTTCCTGGGTGAGGTTCCGGTCTTCAATACCATCGCCACCATTCCCGGCACGGAGCTTCCCGACGAGTACGTCGTCCTTTCGGCCCACGTGGACACCTGGGACGGTGCTCCCGGCGCCGTGGACAACGGGACTGGCGTGGTTCTCATGATGGAGGCGGTGCGGATTCTCCGGGAGGTATATCCGAACCCCAGGCGCACCATCCTGGTGGGCCATTGGGGCGGCGAGGAGCAGGGGCTGAACGGGTCCCGGGCCTTCGCCGAGGATCACCCGGAGGTGGTGGAGGGGATGCAGGTGCTCCTGAACCAGGACAACGGCACCGGCCGAATCGTGAACATCTCCCTCCAGGGCTTCACGGAGGCGCCGGGGAACATGGCCCGTTGGTTGGCCCGGGTGCCTCAGGAGGTCACGCGCCACATCAACCTGAACATCCCGGGCATGCCGTCGGCGGGAGGCACGGACCACGCCGCCTTCGTTTGCTTTGGGGCCCCGGCCTTCAGCCTCTCGGCCCTCCCATGGGATTACTTCACCTACACCTGGCACACCAATCGGGACACCTTCGACAAGATCGTCCTGGACGACCTCAAGAACAACGTGGTCCTGGTGGCCTCTCTGGCGTACCTGGCCTCCCAGGATCCGGAGCGGGTCTCCTGGCAGCAGCGGACGGCCTTCCCGCTGAACCCCCAGACCGGCCAGTCCATGGAATGGCCGTCGTGCCAGCCCGCTACGCGGTCGGCGCCCTGGTAAC
>PWZC01000070.1 GCA_003567615.1 Gemmatimonadota bacterium
CCCCAGTCGACCAACCCACCGGATCATGGTCCTACGTTCCCTTCCTCTTGCCCTCGCCGCCTTCCTCGCGGTGACCGGCCCGGCCGTTGCCCAGCAGTCCCCCGCTGACTTCCATGGCCGGGAGCTGGGCTCCCGCTTCCTCCTCCTGGAGTCCATGGACGCCTACTACCGGCATCTGGACGCCGAGAGCCCGCGGGTCATCTACGAGTCCTACGGGCGAAGCGGCATGGGGCGGCCCCTTCCCCTGGTGTTCGTGAGTAGCGAGGAGAACCTGGCGCGACGGGATGCGATCCGGGAGGCGACCCGGCGCCTCACCCACCGGACCGACCCGCTGGCTCAGGACGAGTTGGATCGCCTGGTCCGTGATACTCCCGCCACCATCTGGATCTTCATCCTGGACAGCGCCAACGAGAACCCCGGGCCGGAGGTGTTGCAGGAGGTGGTTTGGGAACTGGCGACCCGGGAAGACGAGACGGCGCGGCGGGTCCGTGATAACCTCCTCATCGCCATCATGCCCATGGCGACGCCCGATGCCCAGGTGAAGTATGTGAACTGGCACGGGATCTACGACGTGCCCGGTTCGTCCCGGGATCCCAACGCCATCCAGAACCGACCGCACTGGGGGATCAGCAGTGATGGCAGCGTCTTCGGGGTGGACATGAACCGGGACTTCACCTGGTTCACCACGGCCGAGACCCGGGCCATGGCGCGATTCGGAGCCCGATGGCGGCCCCAGGCCATCCTGGATCTGCATACGGGCCCCGATACCTTCTTCATGACCCCCACCGGTCCTCCCTACCACCCCCTCTGGCCCGAGGAGAACCTGAAGTGGGCCCGGGCCGCCACCGCCCGGGCCGGAGAGCACTTCTCCCGGGAGGGGTTCCTGATCTCATCGGGGATGCAGTACGCCGGGATCACGTACCTGGGGCATGGTCTGACCTGGGCTCTCATGGGTCCCGTCGTCACCGGACAGTTCGTGGAGAGCTTCGGTGGGGTGAATCCGGATCGGCCCCGGCCCGATGGCACGGTGGCCACCCTGCGGGACGCCATGGACCGCACGGGGCTGGCCACCTGGGCCCATCTGGAGGTGAAGGCCGAGCGCAGGGAGGAGCTTCTCCAGGACGCCTACCAGGTGGCGGTCCGAAGCGCCGACGAGGCCCGGTCCCGGGAGATCCGTACCGTGATCCTCCCCGCCGAGGGGGAGGGGGTCGATCCGGACAAGGTGCAGCGGCTGGTGGACCGCCTGGCCCTTCAGGGGGTGGAGGTCCACCGGGCCGAGACCGGGTTCAGCGCCTCCGCCATGCCGTTCATGGAGCTGGAGGCCCGGGAGACCCGTTCCTTCCCGGCCGGAAGCTTCGTGATGGATCTGGTGCAGCCCTTCAGCCGACTGGCCCGGGCCGTGCTGGATCCCACCCTGGACTACGGTGTGCCCGAGGTGGATCCGTGGCTCGGCCGCGCCTCCCCCTTCTATGACGCGCAGATCGAGAACCTCCCCCTCCTCTTCGGGGTTCCCGCCTATGCCTCTTCCCAGGTGGTGGAGGTGGAGCGGCACCCGTACCGGGAGGGAGAGGGGTGGGCCCGGTCGTGGACGGCGGAGCGTGCCGGCGCCACCCCGGATGCCTTCGGGTATGTGATGCCAGCGGGCCTGGAGAGCTCGGCGCGGCTCGTCACCACCCTCATGGCCGAGGGATACCGGATCCGGGTCGCCAACGCCCCGTTCCGCATCGGCGACCGCGAGTTCACCCAGGGCACGTGGGTGACACTGGCTGACCGGAATCCCCCCACCTTGGGAGCACGGCTCCTGGAGCTGGCCGGGGAACTGGACGCCCCGGTGGTCCCGGTGACCGGATCGCTCACCGATGCCGGGGTCACGCTGGCCAACCCGCAGATCGTACTGGCCGTCCCCGAGCCCCGCGTGGCGGTGGTTGCGGACCATCCGGTCTCCTTCGACCACGTGTGGGGCGGTATCCGCAGCACGCTGGAAGGGGACATGGGCTTCCCCTTCACTCCGGTGCTCACCGAGACGGTGAATCGGGGTGACCTGCGGGGCTATACGACCGTGGTCCTTCCTGATGCCCGGGGGTGGGAGGGTCGCCTCGAGATGGAGAACCTCCGAAGCTTCGTGCGCGGCGGCGGGACGGTGGTGGCGGCGAAGGGTGCCGCCGAGGCGCTGGCCCGGGATCCGGTTCTGGGAGCGGGGATCGAGGCACAGGGGAGGGCCACCAACATCTTCGGAGCGATCCTCCGGGCCGAGTGGCACCACTACGGCGCCGCCGAGCCAGGAGCCAGGGTGCAGTGGGAGCCGGGGATCCGTGTGGGACAGCCCCTCATCTCCACCGGGCTGCCCCGGGAGTTTGCGGCTCCGGCGAGCCAACCGGTTCTCCTGGAGCTCGTCGAGGACGGGGGCGCCGAGGTGCTGGCCTCGTACGGGAGCGACGCCGAGCGCCTCCAGTTGGACGGCTTCCTCTGGGACCCGGACCGGGATTCGGTGGTGGGGCGTCCCCTGGTGGTCCGCCACCCTGTCGGTCAGGGCCAGGTGATCTATCTGGCCGACGACATCACCTACCGGGGGCTCTGGTACGGCCTGAACCTCACCTTCCTGAACGCCCTGGTGCTGGGGCCGGTGGGGTAGGGCGGGGATGGCGGCACCCCCGCCCCCCACCTCATCAGCGCTGGCCCGGTCGGTAGCTCCGCTCCGCCGCCGCATCCACCTCGTCGGGATGGAAGTGCACCGGTCGGAGGCCGCCCGCGGAGTACAGTTCCGCCTGGTCGTTGAAGTGGGGGGACGCCGGGTCGTTGTTCAACCCGCCGGCGGTCACCGCCATGGCCCGCACCCGATCACCGAACTCCACCACCGCCACGAAGCTGTTTCCACTGGTTCCATACCACCGCCGGGTCCCATCCCGGGGCGCGGCTCCGTAGGAGGCCAGTGAACCCCACCGCGCCGAAGTGAACCCCACCGGGTACGAGGGGGCGTCGTCGTCGAAGGTCCCGCTGATCTCGCCGGTGAGGCGCTGGAAGCGGTTGATCTCCCCCCAGGGGGTTCGCCAATCCCCGAAGTCGTCTTCCAGCCGCTCCATGGCGGCCA
>PWZC01000100.1 GCA_003567615.1 Gemmatimonadota bacterium
CGCCTTGAGGAGGTCCTGGATCTCCGGATCCCGTTCGAACCGACCCAGCGCTTCCGGCACCAGAATGACCGCCAACTCGGGGACCGGGAGGCCGGCTTCACGGGCCAGCTCTCCCACCAGGATCTCGGCGATGAGGGCACGGGCGCCCTGGCCGGCGCCGCGGAACTTGACTACCCACAGCGAGCCGTCCTCCACCTCCACCACCGCCGGGAGGGTTCCCCCTTCCCGGAGCGGGACCACGTATCGCGTGGCCGTGCGGCGGGGAAGGGACCCGTGCGCCATCAACGACGGATGCCGGTGAGGTCCCGGATCCGGTCCCGCATCTGGCGGGTGAGCCCGGCTGCCTCCACATCCGCCCAGAGTCGCTCCACCATCTCTTCGTCGACCCAGCCGGGAGGCGTTCCCACGCGTGGGGTGGAGAGCCCCCGGTCTTCCCGATACCGATCCACGGCTTCGGCCAGGGCGGCGTCGTAGCGGCGGAGCTCGTTCACGGCCGGCAGTTCGGCTTCGTCGGACCGGTAGAAGCCCAGGGCATGGAGAAGGATTCGGAGCTGAGCCACGTCCCCACCCTCGGGAAGCTGGAGGATCCGGAAGCCCAGGGCGCCGGAGACGGTGTCGTACTGCCGGCGAAGCTCGGCCACCGGGGTCGGGTGTTCGCAGATGTTGAGATTGGTGGAGATCCCGTCGTCGCGCAGGGCTCCACCGTCACGGGGGTCGGCCACCAGGAGTGCGGCGGACTGGAGCCGGCCGGCCCGCGCGTCGCCGCCGGTGGCCTGTCCGGCCTCCAGCGCCTCCACGAGGCGGTCGGCCAGGTGGCGACCCGATCCCCGGCTCTGTTCGAAGGCCTCGGCGACCGCATCCACCACCTCCGGACCCACCAGCAGGTTGCCCTGTGCCACGAAGTCGGGTCCGGACCGATGGCCTGCCCAGGCCGTGGTGCCGCTCCCGGTATGCTGGGCCCGGCTCCCGTCCAGTCCGATCACTCCTACCTGACGCCGCTCCCGGTCCTCGTCGGCCTCGAGCCTCCGGCGAAGTGCCTGGTCCGCCGGAATTCCCCTCTCCAGGAGATCCAGGAGTTCCGGACCGTAGGCCATGCGGGTCCATGCCTGGGTAGCCACGGCTCCGACCCCGGCACGGACCCAGGGAACGGCGTTGCCCACGCAGGCCACCCGGGTGGTGACGGCGACCCCCGACTCCCCCGTCTCCTGGTCCACGGCGGCGATGGAGAAGGTGTGGAACAGCGTCTCCGTCATGGCGGGTGACCCGGCCGGGACGGCCTGTCCTTTGGCCTCGGGTGTGGCTTGGCCCTCGGCGCCGGAAGGGGCCACCGCCAGGAGGAAAAGGGCGAGCGCCAGGACGCGCGGGAGCCGGACGGGGACGTGACGACCTCGCGGCCGAATCGGGAGGTGGGTCATGGACATGGGCGTGTTGGGTTGAAGGTGCCTCGGCTGCACCGTCCGGGCCGACGGGTGGGTGGAACTTCAGCGGTGACCACTGCTACCACAGGGCGTCGCGCGCGAGACGGGGGCGGCCCATCCGGTGATCCGGCACGAAGCCGTCCGGCGTGGTCCGGAACCCTGGGCCCCTGGCGACTCCGACCTGCCAAGGAGAATGGATGACCAGCCCTCGACTGTCCACTGTTGCTCTGGTGACCCTCCTACTCGCGATGGCGGCGTGCGACGGCGCCGGCGATCCACGGGACGATGTCTCCCCGCCGGCCCCGTCCCCTTCCGCCGGTCCGGCGGAGGGCGCATCTGCGCCGGAGCCGCCCGGGATCGTGGTACCCCGCTGGATCGAGTCCGATGGTACTCCGCACTTCGGTGACGGCGTGCGACTGCGGGATGTGAGCCAGGTGATGAACGGGATCGGCCTTGTGGCCTCCATCCACCGGAGCAGTGAGATGGGTCATCCCTCCTACCGTCCCGAGTTGGCGGGGGCTGCCATGGCGGCCCGCGCCGAGGCGTGGCTGCAGATGGTGCAGATGTTGGAGACCGCCTACCTGGGTCCCACCGGCCTGGCCGGGAGTCTTGGCCCCGGTGGCGCGGACGACGAGGGTTGGCAGGCGTCGCCGGGCACCCTGGAAGATCTGGCATTCGCAGCCTACGCCTATCACGTGCATCATCGGGGAGGAAGGTGGGCGGAGCACGGTCTGGAGACCCGACTCACCTACCTTCCCCCCACCCTCCTGGTGGCTCCGGGGATCCAGACACTCCGGGACCATCACCGGGACGGGCTCTTCCGAGCCACGCCCGGGTCCCACGAGACGGATCTGGCCAGCATGGCCTTCGGAATGTCGGCCCTCCATGGACACATCTATGCCTGGATGCGGTGGAGGACCCCGGAAGGGTCGGGGGATCACGGCAGGATTCCCGAAGAGCGGATGGCCCGGTGGTTGGAGGCGGATGTGGAGACCCTTCTGGACGTGTCCCGGGCCGTGGCCCGACAACTGGACCAGGCCTGGGACGACGAGGTGGGAATGTACCGATTCCCCATCCCCCCGGACCGGACCGGTTCACCGCGGTACGTGCGGGTGGAGTTGGCGGAGCTCGGGGCGCTGCTCCGGGGACAGAAGGGGATCTGGGAGATGCTGTACGTGTTCGGCGACACCGACGACCGGACCCGCGCCGGGGTGATGGCGGACCGGAGCGTCAGGATCCTCTCGTCCACCCTTGAGCTGACCCGTCCGTGGGGACTTCCCGGCCGGCTCCGATTCGGCCCCGGTGGCGTTCAGCCGGAGCGTGACGAGGTGGATGTGGAAGCGCTCTGGCGATTCGTGACCGACCTCACCGGTGGATTCTCCTGGAACCGGGAAGAAGAGGGGTCGTCGGGACTCCTGGGCCGCCACCACCCTGAAGCGTTGGAGGCCGTGGGACGCTTCACCGACGAGGTGCTGACCGGCGCTCTGGTCCACCACCTGGATGAAGACGGATTTCCCATGACGACCGTCTGCTATGGTGAGGGGAGCCCCCGGGACGAGCGGCGCAGTCCGGCGGTGATGGGAGCGTTCGTTACGGCCGCGTCCAACGCCTACGGGTCAGGTGCGGCCTTCCCACGTCCGGGGGGATGGCAATCCCAGGA
>PWZC01000416.1 GCA_003567615.1 Gemmatimonadota bacterium
CCCGGCTGGCTCCACTGTGGTCACATGAAGCCCCGCCTGTCTTTCAGTGCAGGTGGGGCTTTGTCGTGCCGGGGTCCATCCGTGGTCCACAGAGATCGGGGGCACCAAACCGGCATCAACGAGGCACAGCCGAGCATCAGCGCGTGACGCGGAGCTGGACGCTGCCGATCCGGTCGTCGTCATCGTCGCCGTCGTCATCGAGCCATGCCGTAATCGTCACCGTGCCCTCGTGGCTGGGGTTTACCCTCAGGATGGCGACAAACCGCCCATCCCGGTCCGTCTCGCCGGTTCTTTGGGAGAGCCGTCCGGCCGAAGTACGGAGGTAAATGTCCTCACCTTCCTCCGGGACTGCATTCCCAGCCGCGTCACGAAGTTGAACCACGATGGCGGCGGTCTGCCATGCAGTGATCTCGGTGGGTGTCGCTTCGATGGTCGATCCCTCCACCGACACCTCGCCGGGGTCGACGCGGATCTGGACGGAGCCGATGCTGGGACCGGTGGCGTCGGAGCCCAGGTAGGCGGTCACGGTTCCGGTCCCGACGGTGCTTGAGCGGAGCACGGTCTCGAACTCCCCGTCGTCGTCGGTCCGGCCGGAGGCGCGATCGAGCGCACCGATGGTGGTGACCAGGAAGACGTCGTGCTCGACCTCGAGATCGTCACCGTCGGCGTCGCGGAGCTGAATCTCGATCTCCGAGTACTCGTCGGTGGTGAATCGCCACGGATCGGCCTCGATGGTCGATCGACCGGGGTCCGCCCCCCGGACGCCCGATTCCACCCGGAGCCGCAGCAGGACCGTCACGGGAGAGTTGGTGGCGGCGGACGAAGCGAGGCGTGCCCGGGCTTCGTAGGTGCCCGGTGCGAGACCGACCGGATCCATGGCGACCGTCAGCTCAGCCGGTGCCTGGTCGGAGGAGAGGTGGGCGTCGACCCAGCCCCGTGCCGAACCCGAGTAGTCCACGCTCAGCGTGATCCCGTCCAGGGTCCCGCCCCCCGAGTTCGTGATGCGGACGAGGTCCGGCCCGGACGGAGACGCCCCTTCCTCGACGGTTCGCTCCACGGTGCCGCGGGAGACGGAAAGCGCCGGCGGCGGCTCGCCGTAGCGGTAACGGACATGAACCACGGCCGTCCCCGGGACCCCCGCCGCCGTAATGTGAACTTCAGCTTCGTATACCCCGGTGGCAAGATCCTGCGGGGTCACACGGAGAGTGAGGTCGCTGGGAGCGGAGTCGCTGTGAAGGGTGGCATCAAGCCAGCCCGTGGCGCCGGCCGCTGCATATGAGATCGACGCGTTCAGACCGGTGAAGGAGCCCCCGCCGACGTTTGTGATCCTCACGGTCTGGGGAGGGGGCGTTCCCTGCCCCTCGGACGACGCGAATCCCACGGCACCGGGAGAGACTCCGATGGTTGGGTGGCGTTCGGTAACCTGGAAGACCACGGCCAGCCGGCCGGGAGTCGCACCGGATCCGGAGGGGGTCACTGCAACCTCCGCTTCGTAACGCCCAGGTGAAAGGCCGCCGGCGCTGGCTCTGAGGGAGAGTGTCGTAGGGGCCGACGTGCTGGAGAGGGCCGCGTCGAGCCATCCGCCCGGGCCTGCCACCCACTCGATTGAGGTCCCGAGGCCCGTCAGGATCCCACCGCCCCCATTTGTAACCTCCACCGACACCGGCTGTGTGGATCCTTCTCCAGCGGTGGCACTGAAGTGGATGTCCGCCTGGGAAAGCGCAATTCGGGGTGGTGAACCGACCTCGATTAACGCCGTGGACGACCGGCCCTCCACCCTGGCGTGAATGCGCCCTGTACCTGTGGCAACGCCTCGAACCAGTCCGGACTCGCTCACGGTCGCCACTTCCGGGTCCAGCGCCGTCCATTCGACGGTGCGCCCCGGGAGCGATTGTCCGGACGCATCGAGTGCCGTGACGGAGAGCTGCACGGACTCCCTTGGCAGCAGCGACACCGTCTCCGGTACCACTTCCACGGCGGCGACGGCGACCTGGGTGACGGTGACGTCGGCGCAGGATGAGACGACGGAAGCCACAAGCCCAATGGCGGCTATCGTGGCGAGGGATGGTCTCAGCATGGCGGATGTCTTCTTCCTGTGTGGCCCCCGAGGAGTGCACACCCCCAGTGCAAGGGCCCTGCCATCTCCCTTCGTCCGGACCACGTTCCGACGGGTTCCGCAGAGGTTCGGACCCATCCATGGATCCGACTGTCTTCGCCGCACACGGTCTACTGTCCCTCAGCAATGCCCGTTGACCCCGAGAAGAGTCGCGTCGGCGAGCGTCAGATTGAGGATCCCCCCGCTGATCCCATGGGGAGGGGCCGGAAAATTTGGGTTGATGGCGTGAGAAATCTTCCGGAACCGCCTGGGGGCGATCCGGCTCACGGCGGGATCCACCTCCGGAATCACTCTTGCATCGATGGACAAAGCGATGAACTCATTGTACAGGAGAACCGAGATACTCGTTGGCATCCTGAGCACGGGTTCTCGGGCGTTGCGTGGGACGATCGGCCCACGGGAAGTCCCTTCGTTCCCCATGCCCCCATACATCATGACCGACGATCAAAGATACGTTCGCTGGTTCGATGATATCGATTCCGGTGACACCGCTGAGGTCGGGGGCAAGAACGCCTCGCTCGGCGAGATGATCAAGGCGCTCAAGGACAAGCGGATTCAGGTGCCGGGCGGCTTTGCCACCACGGCAGCCGCGTACCGTGTCTACCTGCAAGCGAACGACCTCGACGAGGCCATTCGTTCCCGGCTCGACGACTTCCAATCGGGTAAGAAATCGCTGGAGGACCTGGGCAGGGAGGTCCGCGAGCTCATCAACAACGGCAAAATACCGGACGAGATCAGCGACAGCATTCGTCGAGCGTACCGGGAACTCAGCGAACGCCATGACGCTGACGAGGTCGATGTCGCGGCAAGGTCCAGCGCCACCGCTGAGGATTTACCGGAGGCCAGCTTCGCCGGACAGCAGGAGTCCTACCTGAACATCTCCGGTGCGGATGCGCTGCTGGACGCCTGCAAGCGTTGCTTCGCCTCGCTCTTCACCAACCGGGCCATTGCGTACC
>PWZC01000392.1 GCA_003567615.1 Gemmatimonadota bacterium
ACCAAGTGGGTCTTCGATCTGAAGGAGGACGACGTCTACTGGTGCACCGCCGATGTGGGATGGATCACGGGACACTCGTATATCGTGTACGGTCCCCTGGCCAACGGCGCCACCATGGTGATGTACGAGGGGGCTCCCGACTTCCCCCATCGGGGCCGGTTCTGGGAGATCTGCGAGAAGTACGGGGTCACGGTGTTCTACACCGCCCCCACCGCCGTCCGGGCCTTCATGAAGTGGGGTGAGGAGTGGCCGGCCCGTCACGATCTGGGCCAACTCCGGCTCCTGGGGAGCGTCGGGGAGCCCATCAACCCCGAGGCCTGGGTCTGGTACCACCGCCACATCGGCGGGGATCGGTGTCCCATCGTGGACACCTGGTGGCAGACCGAGACGGGCGCCATCATGATCACGCCGCTCCCGGGGGTGACCGAGACCGCCCCGGGGAGCGCCACCCGGCCCTTTCCCGGGATCCGCGCCACCCTCCTGAACGAGGCCGGAGAGCAGACCCGTTCCGGATACCTGGCCATCACCCGTCCCTGGCCTTCCATGCTCCGGGGCATCTGGGGCGATGAGGAGCGTTTCCGGGAAACCTACTGGTCCAAGTGGGACGACACGGGAATCTACTTCGCCGGGGACGGCGCCAAGGTGGATTCCGACGGGTACTTCTGGGTCCTGGGCCGGGTCGACGACGTCCTCAATGTGGCCGGGCACCGGATCGGTACCTCGGAGGTGGAGAGCGCTCTGGTGGACCACCCTGCGGTGGCCGAGGCGGCGGTGGTTGGGAAGACGGACCCGGTGAAGGGGCAGGCGGTGGCCGCCTTCGTCACCCTTCGGGAGGGCAAGGAGCCCTCACCCGAGCTGGTGGTGGCGCTCCAGGCCCATGTGTCCGAGATCATCGGAGCCATTGCCCGGCCGCAGCAGATCCTCTTTTCGGCGGATCTTCCCAAGACCCGCTCCGGCAAGATCATGCGTCGGCTGCTCCGGGACATCGCCGAAGGCAAGGCGCTGGGGGATACCACAACGCTGGCGGATCCCAACGTGGTGGAGCGCCTGAAGCGGCGATACGAGGAGTCGGGGAACGGCGGCTGAGGTGGGCCCGACCCCCTGGCGGTTCACCTGTCCGCCAGGGGGTCCCTCCCTGGTGTCCGCGTTCGATCCGTCGGCTTCTCCCTGACCGGCCGCGCCGGGATCCCCACGTGCACGGTGGAGGGGGAGGTGTCGCGGTTGGCAAGAGCCAGCGCACCCACCATGGAGTCCCGGGCGATCCGGGCCCCGGCCAGAACCGTGGCGTGATAGGTGACCCGCACCCCTTCCTCCAGCACGGTCGGGGGGGTGTCCACGAGCTTGGGGTCCACGATGTCGTGGGTGTGGGAGTAGATGTTGACGTAGTCGGAGATGGACACCCGGTCCCCGAGGCGGATCCCTCCGCGATCGTCCAGCAGGACATGCCGGTGGACCACCACATCATCTCCCACCTCCAGGTTGTACCCGAAGGAGAACTTCACGAAGTGGAAGGCCTTGAAGTTCCTTCCGCACTTCCGGAAGATCCGGCGCGCCAGGATGCGACGGAACCGGACGCCCAATTCCACATTCTCCCCCAGTGGGCTCTTGTCGAACATTTCCCAGAGCCAGATGAGCGGCTTCACCCGCCGCCACTTTTCCAGGTCGATCTCGTAGTAGTATTCGGGCTCCAGCGTGACGTTGGTGGCATCCATCTGGAGGAGTGCCACCCGAGTGGTCGCCGGCAGGGTCTCCGGGTCCCTGCCCGCCAACTCCGGATAGTAGATTTCCGTGAGAACCCTCCTACACAGGGCATACCGGTCGCACGCCGGGTCGTCCAGTGTCCGATCCAGCGCCTGGAGCCAGTCGTCGTAGACGGCCCGGGTCGCTTCGGGTAGAGGAACCTCTCGGAGGGGGTAGTAGGGCATGGGACCAGCGGGGGCGTGAGTAGGGGTCGGTCCGAAGTGGTAGAAGTGAAGGAAGATGCCAGCCGCGGCCGGGCGACGGAAGGTCCGTACCGGCCGGTTCACAGATCATGTCGGGGCCATGCGGCTCCCGGGACGAGGTTCGGAGGACGTATGCACGATACACTGAGAAGTCGGATCCTGCGACGACTGGAGACATTGCCCGAGGCGCAACTCTACCAGATCCTGGACTACATCGAGTTCCTGGAATCGCGGTACGCCAACCGGGCCCCTCAGGATCCAGGCGGCCTTCAGCGCTGGGCGGAGCGCCTGGAAGACGGCCTCCGGAAGCGGACGGTGAATCCGGGCAATCTCCGGGAGGCCTTCCAGCTCATCTCCGTGGCCGATCGGGTCCTCAACTCCGTCTCCGAGGCAGGCCGGCACTTCCTCGAAGACTTTCAGTGGCCGGAGGAGGGCGCGGCGCCGTCCGGCGGACCCCGACGGGCCGGGGGAGGGAGCCCCGAGTCGTCCCGGCCGCAGGAGGAGCGGACCCCGACGCGCACGCAAGAGAGGACGGGTGGGGAGCAGGAGAGGCCGCCGGAGGGTTGACACTCCCGGCTTCGGCTCGTCAGACTTCGCCACCTTCCCACCCCAAACCGGCGAGGACCCCATGGCCGATGCTCCCCGACCCCACGACATCATTGTGGGAGAAGGACTGACTTTTGACGACGTCCTCCTCATTCCGGGGCATTCCACTGTCCACCCCCGGGACACCCGGGTCGCCACCCGGTTGACCCGTAGGATCCAGTTGCAGATCCCCCTCCTGAGCGCCGCCATGGACACGGTGACCGAGTCCCGCATGGCCATCGCACTGGCGCGGGAGGGTGGGCTCGGGATCATCCATAAGAACATGTCCGTGGACCGGCAGGCGGCGGAGGTGGACCGGGTGAAGCGGTCCGAGAGCGGGATGATCCAGAATCCCATCACCCTGGGCCCGGAGGCCACCCTCCGTGATGCCCACGAGCTCATGGGCCGCTTCTCCATTTCAGGCGTGCCCATCGTGGGAGCGGATGAGAAACTCCTGGGCATCATCACGAACCGGGACCTCCAGTTCGAGCGCGAGTTGGATCGGTCGGTAGGCGAGGTCATGACCGATGAGGAGCTGGTCAC